>NZ_QVLZ01000017.1:0-134852 GCF_003435205.1 Bacteroides sp. AF32-8BH
AGTCTGGGCTTTGCGCATAAAAAAAGGCTGTGTCAGCGTTTTGACACAACCTCATTATTTATATCCCTGAATATGTAAATCTCCGGACTTCCGGTTGGCAATTCGGATGGCTCATTACCAAAACATAGGTACCCTGTTGAGGGATTTCCATAGTCAATAAAGGCAAAGCAAATTTATGTTTGCCTTTTAATTCTCCCTGTGAATCGTAAAGGAATACCATTGTACCTGCCAACAAACCTGTCAGGCATAATGTCCCTTTTTCATTGTCCAAACGGACGTTTACTTCTTTATTTGTTATTGTCTCCATACCCTACATCAAAAACCATCTGCTCCCCTAGAAGGCTATTAAAAATAAAAAGCGTGGGAACTTACTACAATTATCCCCCCTTGACGCTTTAGACATCTACTAGCTAAATCATGCAAAACAACTAATGTTCAACCACATATTTACATACATGGCAGAACACGAGCGTTTAAACATTATTCCTAAGTAGTTCAATATTGTCCAGATCTCAAGTCTTGAATAATATCTTTATAACGCTTTTGTTCTCTATTGTTATTCACCGTTCACTACTGCTATTCCCAAGAATAGTGAACAGCGACAAAGATACATAAAAAAGCATCATTATTTACAATATAAGTAGAAGATATTTATTTTAGTAAAAGATTACCCAAATAATACTAATTTTTTTCTGAACATACAAGTGTTTATACGAAAAAACATGATAAGCATTTAAAATGCTTATCATGTTCTCTATTTTTGATTAAATAAACGGTACAGATTATTCTGCAGCTGCTTCTTCCTTAACTTCACCTTCCGGTTTAAATTCTGTGATTCCATTAGAAATCAAAATGTTATACCAAGCTACCAATTTCTTGATATCTGCTACATATACGCGTTCACGATCAAAGTTTGGTAATACTTCAGCCAAGTATTCACGCAATTGTTCAGGAGTAGCCTTTTTCGGGTCGATAGAAGCCTGCGCTGATTTCTCTTTCTCTTTTATAGCTTCCAGCACATCATACAAAGGCACTTCTGCATCGTCCGTATACATTGCTATATCGGCCAAAGAAATAATTTTTTCATTACCATAAGCGGGGAAACGTTTCTTCTCAGCATTGACTGATTCAACAATCAACATATTTTTTCCTTGCGAAATAAGTTTGTATAATCCCGGTTTACCTGAGATAGACAAGATAGTCTTCAACATAGTATATATCCTTTTATTTATTAATTATTTTTTGCGGAGCAAAGGTAATGATTATTTTTAGATAGCAAAGAAATAAGCTCCAAAACCTGCGGAATTAACGATGTTTCATCATCATTGACTATCACGAAATCAGCATGACTTCTCTTAACTTCATCACTCATTTGTGCCTCAATACGCTTCATCACCTGTTCTCTCGATGAACAATCCCGTTTTATGGCGCGCTCCACTCTCACTTCCAGCGGCGCATACACCATAACCAGAAAATCAACTTCACTCCTAAAACCGGCTTCCACAAGTATGGCAGACTCCATACCTACCAATTGTTCACCACCAAACCGGGCAGCCCACCGACGAAAATCTTCTTTCACCTGTGGATGAATAATTTCATTCACTTTCTGCACACGATTCGGATGACCGAACATATAGGATGCCAGCAAAGAACGATTCAACACACCATTTTGAAACACATCCTGACCGACCAGCGCACAAAGTTCCTGACAAATCACCGGATCTGTCTGCGTGATACGCTTTGCTTCTATATCTGAAATATAAACAGGAATTCCCATTATTCCAAATAATCTGGAAACCACACTTTTCCCGCTACCGATACCACCGGTTATACCAATCTTAATCGACATTAGAAGTAATTTGTTCTATCAAGAAGTCTACTTGCTCAGGAACAATACGGATTTGATTGATTCCACTTGGGAACGACTTCAATTTAACCGTATATTTATCAGAACCCAGCTTCAACAACTCTTCATAAGAAATATTGATGATAAAATCGCTTGCTTTTATGCTGCGAAACCGCTTCAACCCCACCTGAAAAGTAATCTGAACTTTGGAAGGGAAGGTACGCAATGCCTTATCGGCTGGGAAATTAACTCCGTGTAATGGCACCTCTACTGTTTTCTCCGTATAAATATCTACCGGAAATATCATTTCTACCGAAGCCGGAACAAACTTCACTCCTCTTTCAGAATTCAGCGGAATTCGTCGCCGGGTTGTATCTGAAATATTCTCCAGATTTATCTTTTGAGTATATGCGGTGGTGATAGTATCCAGAATTCCTTCCGGAGCATAAACTAATACAGAATCCGGATTACAAATCGTATCTGATACATAATATTGAAGTCCGGCTGTCACTTTCCCCTGAAAGCGGACAGGTACTAACTTAGACTTTCCTTCAGAATAGATATACTCTAATGTATCCGGCTTGATTGAAAGAATTTTGGAAGACACATTCAATTGACTCAATATCTTTTTCTCAAAATCAGATGCGTAAATCTTCACATGATTATCTTTTCCTTTATAATCAAGAAAACCTAGATTTACCGGGAAAAAACTTTTCCCCAGCATATAATTGAGCAGCACCGTACCTTTATCTTTCACTCTGACGCGAAGTTCGGAAGGCGGTTCCGAAGTCAGCACTACATTATTGGGAACATCTTTTATTCGTACCGGAATGGAGAACTCGGCTTCATAGTCACTATTCAGAGTCTGAAGCAGCCAAAATCCACCGGCTATCAAGAAGAAAAATAAAAAAATTAAGAACTCTCTGCTCTTATCACTGAGCAGAAAATCCTTAATTTTCTTTGATAGTTTTAAATATGTATATTCTATTTTCCTACGATCAAACATAGGCACTTATTTATCAACTATTATTTAGATTGATTGCTAGCAGCTGAAGCATCAGCGAAAATAGAATTCTTGTCTATTTTAATCTTTACATTAGAAGCAATCTCAAGTACTATGTAATCGTCAGTAATTTCCTTGATTGTTCCGTGGATACCACCTGCAGTAATCACATTCTGATTTACCTGAAGAGATTTACGGAAATTTGCTATTTCTTTTTGCTTCTTATTCTGAGGACGGATCATAAAGAAATACATGATAACAAACATAGCTATCAGCATGATCCACATCATACTTCCACCTCCGGCAGCACCGGCAGGAGCTTGCAATAATACAGTCAATACGTTCATAAATAATCTGTTTTAGTTTCTACTATATGGACAAAGGTATCAGTTTTTAGTCAACTTACCTTCTTTTTTTAATTGATTAACTATTCCATCCAGCGTACCGTTGATAAAGCTACCGCTTTTAGCTGTGCTATACAACTTCGCTATCTCTACATATTCATTTAACGAAACACTGACCGGAATGTTCGGGAAACTAAGAATTTCTGCTAATGCAGTCTGCATAATGATAACATCCATAAATGCAATACGGTCCAGATCCCAATTTTTTGTATTCTCACTAACCAAATGACGGTAATAGTCGGAATTCAAAATAGTACGACGGAACAGACGACGTGCAAACTCTTGATCTTCGTCATCCTTAAATTCCGGAAGCAGTTCCTGGTTGGCACCCTTCTTTTCATCAAAACGTTTGATCGTTTTCAGGACGAATGTATCTACAATTTCTTTGTCATCATTCCAATACAGACTCTGATCTTCCAATACCTGATCGAGAGAATCATTATTAAAGATGTATGTTTTATAGAGTTTTCTCCATAATTCACGATCGGCCTCGTATGAGTGGTCGTCAGAAGCCATATAATCTTTATAGATATCGGTTTCTACAATTTTCTCATAAAGTTCCTTGATGAAGTCCTGGTCGTTTGCCCAGGTTCTTTTTTGATTGGCTATAAACTCTACCAATTGCTTATTGACTTCCAATTGAGCAATAAACTTGTTATCTACGAACTTCCTGTTGGGATACAACTCCTCTTTCGTAGGTGCCAATTTAGCTTTTGCCGCATCAATACGTTTTTGTGCATACTCTGTCAATGCTATCATCAGCATTAGCAAATAATTATAAAGGTCATACGCCTTTGAAAGACTAAAGAATAACTCTTTCTCCGCTGAGTCTAGATTTTTGCTGCCATTTTGATAATAGGCATATACTATCTGTATAATCTTAAGACGAATAAGAACTCTGTTGATCATAATTCAAATTAATACTGTTGTTATCGAACTGCAAAAGTAGATATTTTTAATGAGTTTCCACTAATAAATCACATTTTTTAATGCAGTATTTGATTCTCTGCGCTTTTTCTTTTGACAGTTTAAAAAAAATATCCAATTTTGAGGCCGATTATAAACGGACCGAAAGATATGGAAGATTTAAAAAAGAAAATGAGCGCAGACATGAATGATAAGGAGATTGTATTCTCCAAGTCCATTAAAGCAGGTAAACGCATCTATTACCTTGACGTAAAGAAGAATCGTAAAGATGAAATGTTCCTGGCTATTACAGAGAGTAAGAAAGTGATAACGGGAGAAGGTGACGATTCTCAGGTTAGTTTCGAAAAACACAAAATCTTCCTATATAGGGAGGACTTTCAGAAGTTTATGGCAGGACTCGAAGAAGCAGTCAACTTCATTGAGTGCAGTGATGCGAACGAATACATCGCCCGCCTGAACACCGAAGCGGATGAAGAAAGTGAACAGAAAGCAATCGAAGAAGCCCGGGAAAACAAGTTAGAGAGCGAAATTAAGATCGATATTGACTTTTAAGAAAGTAACTCTTTGATATTTCAAAAAAAAGACGTACTTTTGCACCGCTTTTTTGCAACATCGTGTGATAATCCACATCGTGTGATGGTGAATTAAGCAAGCTAACTTAATTTAGAGTAACACAAATTTTTAAAGAAATGAAATCAATTGAAGTAAAAGGAACTGCAAGAACAATTGCAGAACGCTCTTCTGAACAAGCTAGAGCTTTGAAAGAAATTCGTAGGAACGGTGGTGTACCTTGTGTACTTTACGGAGGTAATGAAGTAGTTCACTTCACAGTGACTAACGAAGGACTTCGTAACTTAGTTTATACTCCGCACATCTACGTTGTAGACTTGGTTATCGATGGCAAAAAAGTAAACGCTATCCTGAAAGATATTCAGTTCCATCCGGTAAAAGATACTATCCTGCACGTTGACTTCTATCAGATTGACGAAGCTAAACCTATCGTAATGGAAGTACCTGTACAGTTGGAAGGTCTTGCAGAAGGTGTGAAAGCCGGTGGTAAACTTGCACTGCAGATGCGTAAGATCAAAGTGAAAGCTTTGTACAATGTAATTCCTGAGAAACTGATCGTTAACGTTTCTCACCTGGGATTGGGCAAGACTGTTAAAGTTGGCGAATTGAGCTTCGAAGGCCTTGAACTGATTAGTGCTAAAGAAGCCGTTGTATGTGCTGTTAAGTTGACTCGTGCAGCAAGAGGTGCAGCAGCAGCCGCTGGCAAGTAATTGAGATTATCCCTGTAAAGAGATATACTTCAAACGCAGATTAATGCAGATTAAAGCAGATGTTCAGT
Source organism: Bacteroides sp. AF32-8BH (assembly GCF_003435205.1). Lineage (NCBI taxonomy): Bacteria > Pseudomonadati > Bacteroidota > Bacteroidia > Bacteroidales > Bacteroidaceae > Bacteroides > Bacteroides sp. AF32-8BH. The sequence goes on from NZ_QVLZ01000017.1 coordinate 5,529, forward strand.
CTGCATTAATTTGTATTAATCTGCGTTTCTCTTTCTATATTAATGAACTGTTTTACGGAAAAACGATGATAAAATATTTAGTTGTCGGACTGGGAAACATTGGTCCCGAGTATCATGAAACCCGACATAATATCGGATTCATGACAGTAGAAGCATTGGCCAGAATTAACAATGCTCCTCCTTTTATGGATGGACGCTATGGATTCACCACCAGCTTTTCCATCAAAGGACGTCAGTTGATCCTGCTCAAGCCATCGACTTTTATGAACCTGAGTGGATTGGCCGTTCGCTATTGGATGCAGAAAGAAAATATTCCATTGGAAAATGTGCTGATCGTAGTAGATGACCTGGCTCTTCCTTTCGGAACGTTACGCCTAAAAGGAAAAGGAAGTGATGCAGGCCATAACGGATTGAAGCATATTGCCGCCATTCTGGGCACTCAAAACTATGCCCGTCTGCGTTTTGGAATCGGGAGTGATTTTCCACGTGGCGGACAAATCGATTACGTACTCGGTCACTTCACTGATGAAGACTGGAAGACAATGGATGAAAGACTGGAGATGGCAGGGGAAATTATCAAAAGTTTCTGTCTTGCCGGCATCGACATCACAATGAACCAGTTCAACAAGAAATGATGAACCTGTTCTATAAAAAATAAAGATAGCAATGAACGGTTAGCGATCAATGATAACGTCCACTAACCGACTAATTATTTATCACTAAATAACTAACTAAAATGGCTGAAGCAAGAATAGATAAATGGATGTGGGCTGTCCGCATCTTCAAGACACGTACGATTGCAGCAGAAGCCTGCAAAAAAGGACGTATTACCATCAACGGTTCGCTGGTCAAAGCTGCCCGTATGATAAAACCGGGTGATGTTATTCAAGTGAAGAAACCACCTATCACATACTCATTCAAAGTATTACAACCGATTGAGAAACGTGTAGGAGCCAAACTGGTATCGGAAATGATGGAAAATGTAACGACTCCCGATCAATATGAATTACTTGAAATGAGCAAAATCAGCGGATTCGTAGACCGGGCACGTGGAACCGGACGCCCGACCAAGAAAGATCGCCGGGAACTGGAAGAATTTACAACTCCAGAGTTTATGGATGATTTTGACTTTGATTTCGATTTTGAAGAATAGGATAAATAGAAAAACGATGAATCGTAAACAATGAACGGTGAACAGACTGCGTTATATCCACAGGCTTGCTCACCGTTCATTGTTTACGATTTGTATAGCTTACCACTTATAGAGTTGCAGTTCGCCCTTTCTTTTTACAGATTCGCTTTAACAGCATCAATCAGTTCCTGATATTCTGCGTCAGTCAGATAAACCTTTCCCGGGTTCATTTGGAATATACCTCCATAATCAGGTCCATCCACATATTTAGGTGCTAAATGAAAATGCAAATGAGACAATTTATCCGAGTAAGCACCATAATTAATCTTTTCCGGCTGGAAAGCTTTTTGCATGGCACGAGTGACACGCGCTACATCTGCCATAAAAGCATTACGGTCTTCATCACTCAATTCATTCAAATCGTTCACATGGTCTTTATAAGAAACAAGACAACGTCCACGGTAGGTTTGTTCCTTAAACAAAAACACACGTGACACACTCAATTGCGCAATCTCAATCATCAGATTATGCAGCGTTTCATTGTTCTGGCAATACAGACATTCTTTCGGATCACTCTTCATGATATTATTATTTTAAGTTTTTATCGTTGCAAAAATAAGTATTCCATTCTTATCCGGCTTGTACTTTTTCGTTTTTTTGATCGACTAATTGGTACACATCCTCTTTTTCGCCTACCACCCAAACAACATCGCCTTCTTCGAGCGGAGCATTTACATCAGGAACCATCAGTGTACCGTCTTCACTTTCAACACCGGCTATCATACAATGATATTTGTCGCGGATACCCGATTCACGAATCGTTTTACCCAGAAAAACAGAATCACTGTCAATGATAAACTGCTTCAAAGCCATCTCGCTCTTTTCATAAACCTCCCAGTCTATCTTCGCTCCGTTTTGCATCGCCTCATTAAACACACTTAATTGTTCATCCGTCCCTATCACCTGTATCTTATCCATTGGAAACAGACGAACAGAACCACCGGGGATATTAATCCTCCTCTTTCCACGAAGAATAGAAGCAACATGAACTCCAAACTTCTTCCCCAAGTTCAGCTCCATCAATGTCTTTCCCGCCCAACTGGATTCACCCGGAATTTCCATATCGGCAAGATGCAAATCATGCGACAACAAACGACCGGCATACTCCGGCTTTTTCTCTCCCAGATACTCTGCACGTACATCTCTGGAACGGAGATTCTGGAAGAAACGACGTTCAATCAATATCGATTGCTTTTTCAAACGGCGAGACCATACCATCAACAATACAATAAGTACAGCCACTCCAATAATCAATCCGATAGACGCCTTAAATAATCCGGAAATAACAAAGATGACAAAAAGTGCCGCTATCATAATACGAATCACGATTGTCGATACCAGCGGCGCGCGGTTGGCACGGCTATCATGCCATAAGGTCATAAACTCAACCGAATGATTTTTCTTCACCATAATGGCACGCAAGAAAGGAGCAATACACAGAATCATAAATACCGCTCCCAACAACGATGCCCAGAAATGAGGCAGATTCTCTTTAAAGAATGGCACAACAAAACGAAAAGAAAGTGCAATAATCGACATACTGACAATTGAATAAACAACTGTTATACGTACCATTGACAAGATTAACTTCTTCCACAAATTCTCGTGATTCAGAGCTGTTTGCGAACCGGAAGAATAACGCATCATTATTTTTTTCCATGATTCCGGAAGATGAGCATCCACAAAAGTAGAAGCCGGCTCGGCAAAACGAATCATATAAGGAGTCAGGAAAGTAGTAATCACAGAAACCGCTACCACTATCGGATACAGAAAATCACTCGTTACATGCAAAGAGACTCCCAAAGAAGCAATAATAAACGCAAATTCGCCGATCTGCGTTAAACTAAAGCCGCATTGCATAGCCGTCTTTAAAGGCTTTCCGGAGAGAATAACACCGAATGTACCAAAAACGGCCTGTCCCAAGATAACAGCCAAAGTAATAACTATAATAGGTACGGCATATTCTACAATCATTGCAGGATCCACCATCATACCGACCGATACGAAAAAGATAGCTCCAAAAAGATCCTTTACCGGTTTCACCAGCCGGTCTATGGATTCCGCCTCGATTGTTTCCGCCAGAATAGATCCCATTATAAATGCACCAAATGCAGCAGAAAATCCTGTATGAGCCGCCATCACTACCATACCGAAACAAAGTGCCAACGACACAATAAGCAGAGTCTCCTCTCCCATCAATTTCCGGCAGCGTTTCAAGAATTCAGGAATCAGATAGATACCGACAACAAACCACAGAATAAGGAAAAACAATAATTTCCCGATACTCTCCAACATCTCGGTACCTTCAAAATGTTGGCTTACCGCCATAGTGGAAAGCATCACCATTAATACAATAGCCAAAATATCTTCCAAAATCAAGATACTCAACACAAGTCCGGTGAACTGCTTCTTCCTTAATCCTAAATCATCAAAAGCTTTATAAATAATAGTAGTAGACGACATCGCAATCATACCGCCCAAGAACAGACTGTCCATCCTGTGCCAGCCGAAACCCATGCCGACTCCTATTCCCAACAAAATCATACAAAAGATGATGGTACAGGCAGCAATGATGGCAGAACCACCCACCTTGACAATCTTCTTAAAACTAAATTCCAAACCAAGAGCAAACAGCAAGAAAATAACACCAATATCCGCCCAAGTCTTAATATTGGCAGTATCCATCACTGAAGGAGTATACGGCATATGCGGACTTGCCAGAAATCCGGCAACTACATATCCCAAGACCAGAGGTTGTTTCAACTTCTTAAACAACAAAGTCATAACACCGGCACAAATCAATATAAGTGCGAGGTCAGCTATAAGAGTAGGTAATTGAGACATTATTTTATCGTATTTGATGACAAAATTATATTATTTCTATGGGATAAACAACATATTTACGAATATGTTTTGCAATAACCATCATAAAATAAGTTAGCCCCGGATAGAGTCGTAACTTATCCGGGGCTATACACAATAACAAGCTTATTTTTTACTTTCTAAAAGGCGGTTTCACTACCACAGCTTTCAATTTCCGACCACGCATATCGATACAGATTTCCGTACCCACCTTACTATATTCCGGTTTCACATATCCCATACCGATACCAATCTTACGGGTAGGCGACATCGTACCGGAGGTCACCACTCCCACTTTCTCGCCTTCATCATTCACCAGTTCATAGCCATGACGGGGAATTCCGCGATCAACCATTTCAAAGCCAACCAGTTTACGGGTAACACCTTCCGCTTTCTGTTTTTCCAGCATCGGACGGTTGACAAAATCCTTGCCCTCCACAAACTTAGTGATCCATCCCAATCCGGCTTCTATCGGAGAAGTCGTATCATCCAGATCATTGCCATACAGACAGAAGCCCATTTCCAACCGGAGCGTATCACGGGCACCCAAACCGATAGGTTTAATGCCATACTCTTCACCAGCTTCAAAAATAGCCTTCCATATAGAATCAGCCGCAGACGGATAGAAATAAAGCTCAAAACCTCCCGCACCGGTATAACCCGTATTGGAGATAATCACATTCTCTTCACTTGCAAACGTTCCAACCTTAAATGTATAATAAGGAATAGTAGCAAGATCAATATCCGTCAACTTTTGCAGAACCGAAATAGCCTTCGGACCCTGTATAGCAAGTTGAGCTATGTTATCCGACGAATTTTCCAACTCGGCTCCCTCCGTATTGTGAGAAACACACCAGTTCCAGTCTTTTTCCATATTGGAAGCATTCACCACCAACATGTATTTTTCCGGTTCATACTGATAAACCAGCAAATCATCTACAATCCCCCCATCCTCATTCGGAAAACAAGTATATTGTATTTTACCCGGAGCCAGTGCCGCCACATTGTTAGATGTTATTTTCTGCAGAAAGGCCAACGCTTGCGGTCCTTTCACCCAAAATTCTCCCATGTGCGATACATCAAATACACCGACACCTTGACAAACAGTTATGTGTTCATCAATGATACCGGAGTATTCAATAGGCATATTATAACCTGCAAACTCGTGCATTTTAGCACCAAGTGCTATATGTTTCTCTGTAAACGGAGTGGTTTTCATTATTTTAAAGTATTAAGTTTTAAGTATCAGGTATTAAGTATTACCGGAGCTTACCGTCTTTTTATTTGGAAGCCACCAGTTCTGCTATTTTTACGATCACTTTCATTGCTTTCTCCATATTCTGGATAGGCACAAATTCGTAACGACCGTGGAAATTCAGACCACCGGCAAAGATATTCGGACAAGGCAATCCCTTAAAAGAAAGCTGCGCACCATCCGTACCTCCACGAATCGGTTTTACATTCGGTTTCACACCCACGGCTTCCATAGCTGCAAAAGCAGTATCGATGATGTGCATTACCGGTTCTATTTTCTCACGCATATTATAATACTGGTCGCGCAGTTCGAGTGTCGCAGTACCAGCTCCATATTCAGCGTTCATTTGAGCTACCAGACGTTCTATCTCTTTTTTACGGTTCTCAAATTTTGCACGGTCATGATCGCGGATGATATAAGACACAGTGCTTTGCTCCACATCCCCCTGAATACCAATCAAATGATAGAATCCTTCATAGCCGGTCGTATGTTCCGGTCTTTCCTGTGAGGGAAGCATCGTAATAAACTGATTGGCAAGATAGATAGAGTTAATCATCTTATCCTTGGCATATCCCGGATGCACATTACGTCCTTTAAAGGTTATTTTTGCGGCAGCAGCATTAAAGTTCTCAAACTCCAACTCCCCTACTTCACCTCCATCCATCGTATATCCCCATTCACAACCGAATTTCTCTACATCGAATTTATGAGCACCTTCACCGATTTCTTCGTCAGGATTGAAGCCGATACGGATTTTACCGTGTTTGATTTCGGGATGTTCCTTCAGATAAACCATCGCTGATACAATTTCCGCGATACCGGCTTTGTCGTCGGCACCGAGCAACGTTTTTCCGTTGGTTACAATCAAGTCTTCTCCCTTATGATCCAGCAATTCCGGGAATTGTGATGGAGAAAGGACTACATTCTCTTCAGCACAAAGCACAATATCCGAACCGTCATACTTTTCCACAATGCGCGGAGTGACATCTTTACCCGTCATATCAGGACTTGTATCCATGTGGGCAATAAACCCGATAGTGGGTACTTCTTTATTTATATTGGCAGGAAGTGTAGCAAAAAGATAGCCATGCTCATCCAAAGTAATATCTTCCAATCCCAAAGATTCCAACTCTTTTTTCAAGTATTCAGCAAAAATCATCTGCTTCGGAGTACTTGGAGTAAGCCCTGTCGATTCATCAGATTGTGTATCGAAGCTTACATACTTTAAAAATCTGTCTACTAAAGTCATATTGTTTTAATTACAAGTTACTAATTACAATTTACAAATTGATAGTTTATAGTGCCGTAAAGGTAAAAAAAGAGCCGTGAATTACAAAGCAATTCACGGCTCTTTTTATTGTATACTTTTATCCGGATACTTAAATATCCTATTTGACTACTTTAAAAATGGCTGCTACCATCAAAGCAATGTGTACAAACCTTGCATTTAGGTAATCCGATAGCCTCAATCAGCGTTTCCAGTGTATTAAACTTCAATGAACTGAGACCGAAACGCTCTGCAATAATACTAACCATCTTATCGTATTCCGGAGAACCGGTAGTAGCATATTTCTCCAGGTTCTTATTCTCATCCCCTTCCAGTTCCTTGATAATACGACGGGTAATCAACTCCAATGCATTTTTAGAAGCCGAAAAACCAACAAACGGACAAGCATAAATCAATGGCGGACAAGCGATACGCATGTGCACCTCCTTTGCTCCGTAATCATACAGAATCTTCACATTGTCACGTAATTGAGTTCCCCGCACGATTGAATCGTCACAGAACAACAAACGTTTATTTTGCAGCATGGCACGGTTGGGAATCAACTTCATCTTAGCAACAAGCGAACGCATCTCCTGATTGCTCGGAGTGAAGCTACGAGGCCATGTCGGTGTATATTTTGAAATAGCACGATGGTAAGGAACCCCCTTTCCTTCGGCATATCCTAAAGCCATACCCACTCCCGAATCAGGAATACCGCAAGCACAATCCACTTCCGATTCATCTGTCTGTCCCATTTTCAATCCGCTGGTGAAACGCACTTCCTCTACATTCTTTCCTTCATAACAAGAAGTCGGGAAACCGTAGTACACCCACAAAAACGAGCAAATCTGCATATCCTCATTGGGCTTGCGAAGCTGGTCAACATGATCGTCATACATACGGACAATCTCACCGGGACCTAAATATCTCTCAATCTCATAATCCAGATTCGGAAAACTGGACGATTCGCTCGTTGCAGCATAAGCACCGTCTTTCCTTCCAATCACCACCGGAGTACGTCCCCATCGGTCACGGGCAGCGATGATACTACCATCTTCCGTCAGAAGCAACATCGAACAAGAGCCCTTAATGTGCTTAAACACATTTTCGATACCTTCCACAAAAGTTCTGCCTTGTATAATAAGTAATGCGATAAGTTCCGTCTGGTTGGTGTTGCTCGAACTAAGTTCGGCGAAGTGCATGTTTTGACTGAGAAGTTCTTCTTCCAATTCCTGGATATTGACTATTTTAGCGACTGTGACAATGGCGAAGCGCCCGAGGTGAGAATTGATGATGATAGGTTGTGCGTCTGTGTCGCTAATGATGCCGATGCCGGCGTTTCCTTTGAATTTGTCCAGTTCTCCTTCAAACTTGGTTCGGAAATAAGTACTTTCCAAATTGTGAATGGAGCGTATAAAACCTTTTTCCTCACTGTATGTTGCGAGTCCTCCTCGCTTGGTACCCAGATGTGAGTTATAATCTGTGCCGTAGAATAAATCAGTCACGCAGCTAGTTTTCGAGACTGTTCCGAAAAAACCTCCCATGTTGTTCTCTTTATTGATGATGTTTTAAAAAAGATGGCGCAAAAGTACAAAAAAGAATTCGTCCTATAAAAAAAGCGCTCCGCAAAGTTTTAGTTTTCTTTGCGAAGCACAACTAATATTTATTAAAAAGCGGGGAATCCGGAAACAATCTTTTTACCGGAATCTTATTTCCATTTCTTGATCGTTTTCAAGTCAGCGGGAGTTGCTTCAATCAAACTTACTGCAAATCCTCCGCTACGTGCCAGCTTCACAGACATCTTATTCTTGTTTGTAACAAGTCCTTTTTTTATCTGGTAAGAAGTAGGATTCTTTTCAAAATCCGCCTCCTTTCCGTCAGCATAAAGAGTAGCTACATATTGTTTTCCCGGTTCGAGAAAATCAAGTGTAAAAGCAGAAGTACGGGGATTCTCATCGGTGATACCACCTACAAACCAGTTATCAGTACCTTTTGCCTTACGTGCTACGGTAATATAATCTCCCGGTTCCGCTTCCAGATACTTGCTGTCATCCCAATCAACGGCTACATCCTTGATAAATTGAAATGCATCCATGTGACGTTCGTAACTCTCCGGAAGGTCGGCTGCCATTTGCAAAGGACTGTACATCGTTACATAAAGTGCCAACTGTTTTGCCAAAGTTGTACGTACAAAACTGTGGTCGCCTGACAGGAAAGAAAGTTTTGTATCAAAGATACCCGGTGTATAATCCATCGGTCCACCAATCTGACGGGTGAAAGGAAGCAAGGTGGTATGGAACGGTTTGTTGCCTGCAAAAGCTTCATATTCCGTGCCACGAGCCGATTCATTACCGATCAGATTCGGATATGTGCGACATAATCCTGTCGGACGGGTTGCTTCGTGAGCATTTACACAGATCTTATATTCGGCCGCTTTTTCCACCGCATATAAATAATGATTGTTCATCCACTGTCCGTAATGATGTTCTCCACGCGGAATAATATTACCTACATACCCGCTCTTCACAGCATTGTATCCGTTATCTATCATAAACTGATAGGCTTTATCAAGATGACGCTCGTAGTTACGTACAGAAGCGGAAGTCTCGTGATGCATCATCAGCTTCACTCCTTTTTCCTTTGCATACGCATTGAGCATCTTCACGTCAAAATCAGGATACGGAGTTACGAAATCAAAGACATAATCCTTCGAATTTCCGAACCAGTCTTCCCAGCCTTCATTCCAGCCTTCCACTAAGATCTGGTCGAATCCATGTTCCGAAGCAAAGTCAATGTAACGCTTCACTTTGTCATTATTGGCCGCATGACGTCCGCTCGGTTTTGTTTGGGAATAATCCGTCTGTCCCAGTTTCACAGAATAAACATCATCCGTGTACGACCAGGAACTTTTTCCGGTAATCATTTCCCACCACACACCGATGTATTTCACCGGCTTAATCCAGGAAACATCTTCGTAGGCACAAGGTTCATTCAAGTTCAAAGTCAATTTGGAAGCCAGAATATCACGAGCATCATCACTGACAATCACCGTGCGCCAGGGTGAACGGCAAGGCGTTTGCATATAACCTTTATCCCCTTTTGCATCAGGAGTCAGCCATGATTCAAAAATCAGGTTCTGATCGTCAAGGTTCAGATGCATACAAGAATAATCAACCAAAGCCGCTTCATGCAGATTGATATACAACCCGTCGGCTGTCTTCATTTGCAAAGATGTCTGCACACCTGTTGGTGAAAAAGGAGTTTGAGAAGCATTTGGAGTAATTGCCCCTTGCAACAATCCGCGAATCTCTGAAAGCTTGGATTCGGTATAGTCATATTCCTGCGTATCATAATCGCCTGGAATCCAGAATGCCGTATGATCGCCGGCCATAGCAAACTGCGAATGTTCTTCTTTTATAACGAAGTAATTCAGATTCTTTTGCTGCGGGAACTCATAGCGGAACCCCAAGCCATCATTATAAAGACGAAAACAAATAATCAGATTACGATCTTGCGCCTTTTGATTCAGGGTAACAGCCATTTCATTATAATGGTTGCGGATCGATTTCACCTCTCCCCACACCGGTTCCCATGTTTCATCAAAAGCAGAAGTTTTAATATCGGCCAGAGTGAATCCATTCATCAGTCCGGGATCATTTTTCAATTCCAGTCCCAGTTTCGAAGGTTTAATCACCTCTTTTCCTTTATAAGAGAGTTCATACACCGGTTCTCCTTGCATGTTGACAGAGAAATTAAGTTTTAATTGTCCGTCTGGAGAAGTGATACTTTCGGCCTTTGCTGATGTGCCGAAGAAAAAAGAGAGCAACAGGCAGACCCATATTGCAGTTCCTATTTTCATGTTCTTCATGATATAAATGAGTTAGTTAATAATCGTATGGCAAAGATAGACAGGAAACAATAGAGGTGTTTTTCTTTATAAAGAAAATATAGAAGGATATAGAAGTTGAAACGGGATAAACATTTAAATATAAAGCAGATAACAAATCCAGAAGCTAGAAAAAATATAGTGTCTATGGTGAAGAAATTAAAAGGATTAAAGACGCATATTACATAATCTTTCTATATTTGCAACGTATTATCCCAACTATATCAATAAACACTTTACTATTTAGAATATGGCACAGCACCTTAAATTGATCGCTCTATTGATTTTCACATTGTCCGCCAGCTGCACTTCCGCGCAGTCTTTACGTAAACTGCTGGAACGTCCATACGGTATCATCGAGTCAAAATGGGAAAAAGATGCTCAGGGAGCTACCGAACTCAATTACTACAATGAAGACTATTGCGACTATTATCTGTATCGTGCCAACGACCGTTCCTACAATTTAAGTAACGGAAAAAACACTATATTTAAAATAGAAAAGAACGCACAAGTAGACAATCCGTTTAAAAGTGCCTCTTCTTATGCGTTCTACCGGGGCAAATTTCCTAAAGATTTCAATATTCAGACTCCTTATGCCTTACCCGTAAAGAACAATCAAAAGACAGCCTGGAAAACCGATCCGCGTGAACCATTCAAGACCTTGAATTTTCACATCAAACAAGGTGATACAATCTACGCCACCCGCAGCGGAATAGCCTGTAAAACCACCAACCCGCAACAGCTGCTCATCTATCATCCCGATCAGACTTTTGCAGCCTATCTGGTGATGAACGAGAATTTTATCGAACCGGGCGAAGAAGTACAAGTTGGACAAGCCATAGGAAAGGCAGGCCCCACAGGTGCTGCCATCTCTTTCTTTTTTCTGGATGAAAATAAGTTCAAAGGAGGATTATCATCCGGATACCCTTACTCCCACTTTATTCCTGTATTCCGCACAACTGAAGGAGATGTGAAACCGGAAGAGAAAACCATCTATCAGGCTGTGACCGACCATGACCTTATCATGCAGGACATGAGTAAACGTGATAAAAAGAAATATATGAAGCTACACAACCTGAAATAATAGATGTATCATGCGCATATTTTTACTTTTCTTCCCGGTATTCTTTTTCTGCGGTTTGCTTCATGCCCAAACCGTAAAAGTGGAATATGGCGGTGACCCGCTTCCCGACAAAGACCGGAAGAAGATAGAACAGTTTCTTCAACATGAGGTTGATTTCTATTCACAATTCGGACTGCCCGATACGCTGAGCCTCCAACTATATGTATTTGAAAATAGAAGAGAAGCAATCGATTACTTAGAAAGTATCAATGTGTCTCTGCCTATCAAGGCAAGTGGTGCATACTCACCTAAGCTACAAAAGGCAGTCATCTTAGGACGGGAGAGAAGTCTTGCCATTATCTATCACGAACTGAGTCATCATTTCGTTTCGCAGATTCTCGGCAAGCGTCCTCCAAGCTGGCTTAACGAAGGACTGTCGGAGTACTTCGAACATTGCACCATTCACAAAAAAGCAGTCCGCCACACATTTACCGAATACGAACAAGGGAGAGTTCGGACGATGTATATGCTGGGAGAAGTAAACCTTCCTACATTTTTAAATAGCAGCCAGGGCAAATTTATGAAACAGCAAATGACGGACGAGCAATACTCTTATATCCTTTCGCATGCGCTTGTCACTTTCTGGATAGAGAGCGTTCCCCGCGAGATATTCAAAAAGTTCATATCCGTTCTGCAAAACAAAAATGATCCGTCAACCGTTTCAAAACAAATCAATCTTGTTTATCCCGGAGGCTTCCAGCAATTCGAAAAAGATTTTGAAGCCGCCTACAAATAATATCAATCTTTCAATCAAATGAGTAAAGAAGTTATCTATATCTTTATCGGTGGAGGAACCGGTAGTGCACTGCGTTATTTCATCCAGTTGTTAATGCACGAACGAATCGTCCCTTATCATTTTCCATGGGCCACTTTCACGGTCAATCTTCTCGGCAGTTTTCTCATCGGCCTGTTCTATGCCCTTTCAGAGCGATTCCACCTTCCGTTCGAGTTCCGTTTGTTTCTGACAACGGGTTTATGTGGAGGTTTCACAACGTTCTCTACTTTCTCCAGTGACGGCGTAGGTCTGCTGAAAGGAGAATTTTACGGAGCATTTGTTCTATATACATTATTAAGTATAGGAATAGGATTAGCCGCAACGTTAGCCGGCGGATATGTGGGAAAACAGATTTAATAATTCGAATATAAATCCTACCTTTACGCCATGATTAAAAGAAGCCCAACCAAACCCGTCCGCGTTGTTCCTCCCATGATGGAAGAACAGGAAGTCAGTACTATTACCCTACAGAAATGGCTCGACAGAGAAGAAACCGTCTCTCATCTTTTATTCTGCAAAGGAAAAGAAGAAGGCATCGACAAATCTTATAAAAGTTTCAAAAACTGCACCTTTCAGCATCAGACATTCAGCGAATGTAAATTCCGTTCCTCCCAACTGACCGATGTCAGGTTCGAGAACTGCGACTTATCCAACATTTCTTTCGCTGAAAGTTCGCTCTACCGGGTAGAATTCATTTCCTGCAAGCTATTGGGTACCAATTTATCGGAAACAACAATGAATCACGTCTTGCTGCATGACTGCAACGCAGGTTATATCAATCTGGCTATGAGTAAAATGAACCAGGTACGTTTTGCACACAGCCAGCTCCGCAACGGAAGTCTGAACGACTGCCGTTTTTCATCCGTCGCATTTGAGAGTTGCGATCTCGTAGAAGCCGATTTTTCACACGCTCCGCTTCGCGGAATAGATTTGCGCACTTCCCGTATCAGCGGAATCACGCTTAACATCAGCGATCTGAAAGGGGCTGTCATCACTTCCCTGCAAGCAATGGATTTGCTTCCACTGTTAGGGGTTATTATCGAAGATTAAAATCCTGCAAATTCACCCCGCCGCACTCAAACAAAAAGCATCGTCCCGTTGTTATAGTATAAGGTCGGACTAACGACATATAGGGAATAGGCACAAAAAGAATACCTATTTATAGTGATTTCTCACTCCCCGTCAAGTCCGTACTTTTGCAGAAATCTTATTCAAAAACAATAGAAACGATGAAAATTGAAAAAATTGTAGCTCGAGAAATTCTCGATTCAAGAGGTAACCCCACAGTAGAAGTTGACGTAGTATTGGAATCCGGCATTATGGGACGTGCATCTGTGCCGTCAGGTGCTTCCACAGGTGAACACGAAGCATTGGAACTTCGCGATGGTGACAAACAGCGCTATGGTGGAAAAGGAGTACAAAAAGCGGTTGATAATGTAAATAAAATCATCGCTCCGAAACTGATTGGTATGTCTTCACTCAATCAGAGAGGTATCGACTACACAATGCTGGCATTGGACGGCACTAAGACTAAATCGAATTTAGGTGCTAACGCTATTCTCGGTGTATCTCTTGCCGTAGCTAAAGCTGCTGCCAACTATCTGGATCTTCCTCTATACCGCTATATCGGTGGAACAAATACGTATGTAATGCCTGTACCGATGATGAACATCATCAACGGTGGTTCACATAGCGATGCTCCGATCGCATTCCAGGAATTTATGATCCGTCCCGTAGGTGCTCCTTCTTTCAGAGAAGGTCTGCGCATGGGTGCTGAAGTATTCCACGCTTTAAAGAAAGTTTTGAAAGACCGTGGCCTTAGCACTGCTGTAGGTGATGAAGGTGGTTTCGCACCTAACCTCGAGGGTACGGAAGATGCTTTGAACTCTATTCTGGCCGCTATCAAAGCTGCAGGATACGAACCGGGCAAAGACGTTATGATCGGTATGGACTGTGCTTCTTCCGAATTCTACCACGATGGTATTTACGATTATACCAAGTTTGAAGGTGAAAAAGGTAAGAAACGCACTTCCGCAGAACAAGTTGACTACCTGGAAGAACTAATCAACAAATTCCCTATCGACTCTATCGAAGACGGTATGAACGAAAACGACTGGGAAGGCTGGAAAAAGCTGACCGAACGCATCGGCAACCGTTGCCAGTTGGTAGGTGACGACCTGTTCGTAACCAACGTAGATTTCCTTGCAATGGGTATCGAAAAAGGCTGTGCCAACTCTATCCTGATTAAAGTAAACCAAATCGGTTCGCTGACAGAAACACTGAACGCTATCGAAATGGCTCACCGTCATGGATACACTACTGTTACTTCTCACCGTTCGGGTGAAACAGAAGATGCTACTATCGCCGATATCGCAGTAGCTACTAACAGCGGACAGATCAAGACAGGTTCTTTAAGCCGCTCAGACCGTATGGCTAAATACAATCAGTTACTCCGCATTGAAGAGGAACTGGGAGATTTGGCTGTATATGGTTACAAGAGAATTAAATAATTCAATATTCTCTTACTTGAATAATTCATCCCCGGACAATTAGATTATCCGGGGATTTTTACATATTAACCATTCACTAAATCTTTTTGCATTGTAAGAAAACTAGCTTCACTAAGCATCAATAAATATCTCCAATATTTTGCGAATTGAATTAATAAGGCTACATTTGCAACGTCTAACATATTAACAGACGGTGGGGAAACCTGCCTACTATCGCAGCGAGCATTTTTATGTTCGTATGTGAACTCTTATATGGGCGGTTTCGTACCCCCATAGAGAGTGTTAATGCACCTCTAAACCTGCCGTCGGTATGTTAGACAATGGGACAGGCGAAACCGCTTTTTTATTAGCACTTCTTCCTCTCCCATCAATCTATTATTCATCTTTTAAATTCTAATGATTATGGAAAACAGTCAATTAAAAGACTTACAGGAAGAGGTTTCAGAAGCTACGAAACAGTATATCCTGACTACATTCAATTCTGAAAATGGAATGAAAACGTATTATTTGCAGATGTCAAACATAATACGCTCTGCGCACATTAATCCTCCCATTGACACCGAATACAACAGTTTAAAAAAGCTAAGCAAAAAGCTCAAGCAATATTGTACTTTCATTCAAACACTTGGCGAACATGAATGGGACAAGGGAATAGCCGATATTCAGAAAGCATTAGGCATTTATCTAATGCAAAATAACATCGAAAGTAAAGAACGCAAACAAACGAACCAAGAAATTGCCTCTCAACTGCAATTCATCGTTTTTCTCTCCGGGAATATAAATATCATCAAGCAACTTCATGGAATATTGCAACGCCATTTATCCAATGTGATGCTTTTACTCAGATCCTATCCTGAGCATAATATACAAGAATGAATAACAATGATGAATCAAAAAGAAACTGTAAATCTTTGCTTTTCTTAAAAATGGAATATTACAACAATTAGGGAACTGTGCATTCCGATAATATGCGAATATATATAAAAAAGCATCCAGACTAATACCTGAATGCTTTTTTCTTGGATTTGTTATATATCCTTTTTTGAGCCTCTTGTCGGATTCGAACCAACGACCCCGAGATTACAAATCACGTGCTCTGGCCAACTGAGCTAAAGAGGCGGGTGGGTAAGCTATCTATATCGCGCCGCTACAACCAACTACCTTTGCTGCGATCAAGCCCTGGAGGATTCGAAGGGAGCTGGCCGTATAGGACTTACCCGTTTTGCGGTTGCAAAGGTAGACATTTTTATGTATTCTGCAATAGCTGCAGACAACTTTTTTACTAACAAAAGACTAACAGGCTACATTTCAGGCAATTAAAATTGCAAAAAAATATTCAGACAGCAACTTCCTCTGCTTTATTAACTTTAACAACCAGATTTCCCCTACCAACCGATATTATTTGTACCTTTGTGCGCAATTTATAAATGAAGATGACAGAGAACAGAAGCTATTTACAAAAATATGCCATGCATTTTGGCACGTATATGGGAATCTACTGGATATTGAAGTTCATATTATTTCCGCTGGGATTCCACATACCTTTCCTTTCGCTCTTATTTGTAATCCTGACATTATCCGTACCTTTCATCGGATATCACTATGCGAAAATGTACCGGGATAAGATTTGCGGAGGAAGTATCCAATTTTCACATGCCATGCTCTTTACCATATTTATGTATATGTTTGCTTCTCTGCTGGTAGCTGTGGCTCACTACGCCTATTTCCAATTCATCGATCATGGATTTATCATCAACTCTTACATCCAGTTGTGGGACGAACTGATGACCAACACCCCGGCTCTGATAGAAAACAAAGAAGTTATAAAAGAAACGATAGATACCGCCCGTTCACTTACTTCCATCAATATCACCATGCAACTATTGTCATGGGATGTATTTTGGGGAAGTATCCTGGCCATTCCCACCGCATTGATGGTAATGAAAAAGGCCAAACCGGAAAATGACGGAGTGTCTCAATCGTAATTTGTAATTCGTAAGTAATTAGTAATTAAAAAATGGATATATCAGTTGTAATCCCATTATTCAATGAAGAAGAGTCACTACCCGAACTCTATGCTTGGATAGAACGGGTAATGCAAGCCAACGGATTCTCATTCGAAGTGATTTTCGTTAACGATGGAAGTACCGACCATTCATGGGAAGTGATCGAAAAGCTTAAAGCTCAATCGGAACATGTAAAAGGTATCAAATTCCGCCGTAACTACGGTAAATCACCTGCACTCTACTGTGGATTCGCTGAAGCGGAAGGAAACGTAGTCATAACGATGGATGCGGACCTACAAGATAGCCCAGACGAAATCCCCGAACTTTACCGGATGATTACAAAGGATGGCTACGACCTGGTATCCGGCTGGAAGCAAAAGAGATATGATCCTATTTCAAAAACACTGCCCACCAAGTTGTTTAATGCTACTGCCCGCAAAGTATCAGGCATCAAAAACCTGCACGACTTCAACTGCGGATTGAAAGCCTATCGCAAAGAGGTCGTAAAACATATCGAAGTGTACGGTGAGATGCATCGTTATATACCTTATCTGGCAAAGAACGCCGGATTCAAGAAAATCGGTGAAAAGGTGGTACACCACCAGGCGCGTAAATACGGCACAACAAAATTCGGACTAAACCGTTTCGTGAACGGGTATCTGGATTTACTCTCTCTTTGGTTCCTTTCCAGATTCGGCATCAAGCCGATGCATTTCTTCGGACTGTTGGGATCATTGATGTTTCTGATAGGAATGATTTCTGTCATCATCGTAGGTGCCAGCAAACTATATGCCATGTACAACGGTCTCCCCTACCGACTGGTGACCGACTCTCCCTATTTCTATTTGTCACTTACGGCAATGATTATAGGTACGCAATTATTCTTAGCCGGATTCCTTGGCGAACTCATCTCGCGCAATGCACCGGAACGGAATAACTATCAGATAGAAAAGAAAATTTGATTCACATTCAATAAACTGACTATGAAGAATTTAATTCGTATCTTTCTCATATTGACTATCATTGGCGGTGCAGTCAGCTTACACAGTGCCTGCTCGGATGAGAACGATTGCTCATTGGCAGGACGTCCGATGATGTACTGCACAATATATACCATTAATCCGGATAACCCTACTATTGCATTAAAAGACACGCTTGATTCATTAACAATCACAGCATTGGGCACCGACTCTATCATCCTGAACAATGAAAAGAATGTGCATACCCTGATGTTGCCACTACGATACACAAGTGACACTACTGTGTTCATATTCAGATACGATCCCAAACGTAGAGAAAAAGATGTTGACACATTATACATTGTACAACAGAATACCCCTTATTTCCAGTCCATGGAATGTGGTTATATGATGAAACAAAATATAATCAGCGCTAAATTTGGAAAACCGGGAAGACCGGGTAATCCTCCTCCCTATGGCAACGGGCAGCCGGATCAGATAGATTCTCTTCATATAAAAAATAAAGAAGCCAATACAAATGAAATCGAGAACTTGCAGATATTCTATAATTATCGGCCAGAACGCACACCTGATGAAACGACTAATTAGTCTGCTTCTGCTCTTTTGCATTGGGCTTCCGTTGCTGGCACAACAGCAACGTCCGGCGCAAACGCCCAAAAGAGATCAGAAGAAAAAAGAGGTTGCCGAGATAGATACCATTCCGCTCTACAATGGTACGTATGTCGGTGTGGATTTATATGGCATTGGAAGCAAGCTGCTGGGAGGCGACTTTATGAGTTCTGAAGTCAGCGTAGCCGTTAACCTCAAGAATAAATTCATCCCTACCATTGAGTTTGGTATGGGAGGAACAGATACCTGGAGTGAAACAGGCATACACTATAAGAGCAAAATGGCCCCATTCTTCCGAATCGGTGTGGACTACAACACCATGGCAAAGAAGAAAGAGAAGAACAGCTACTTGTATGCAGGACTTCGCTATGCATTCAGTTCATTTAAATATGACGTTTCCACAATGCCGGCAGATGATCCTATCTGGGGAGATGTAATAGGTAACCCCAGTTTGGAAGACGGTTATTGGGGAGGAAGTGTGCCATTCAGCCATCTGGGTATGAAAGGATCGGTGCAATGGCTGGAAATCGTTTTAGGCGTCAAAGTACGTATTTACAAAAACTTCAACATGGGGTGGTCAGTACGTATGAAATACAAAACCAAAGCATCTACCGGAGAATATGGAGACCCATGGTACGTGCCCGGTTACGGAAAGTTTAAATCAAATAACATGGGAATCACTTATTCCCTTATTTATAAATTGCCTCTTTAGAATACAATGACAGGACTAGAGATTTGGCTGCTTGCAATAGGTCTGGCGATGGATTGTTTCGCTGTCTCAATTGCAAGCGGTATTATTTTGAAACGTACCCGTTGGAAACCCATGCTAGTCATGGCTTTTGCTTTCGGCTTTTTTCAGGCAATCATGCCATTTATCGGATGGATGTGTGCAAAGACATTCAGTCATCTTATAGAAAGTGTAGACCATTGGATTGCTTTCGCGATCCTTGCCTTCTTAGGCGGACGAATGATTTTAGAATCTTTCAAAGAAGAAGAATGTTGTAAACTGTTCAATCCGGCAAATCCGAAAGTGGTATTAACCATGGCAATAGCCACGAGTATTGATGCATTGGCAATCGGCATTTCCTTTGCCTTTCTGGGAGTTCAGGATTATACCGAAATCCTCCCTCCTATCAGCATTATCGGATTTGTTTCATTTGTCATGTCACTCATCGGTCTGATCTTTGGTATCCAATGTGGCTGCGGCATCGCCCGGAAACTGAAAGCTGAGTTATGGGGAGGTATCATTCTAGTCATTATCGGACTAAAGATATTAATTGAACATTTATTTCTTCAATAAAACGAGTTTTCTCATCAAATAGAAGAGCGTATGAAAACAAAAAAAAGTTTCCTTTGGCTGGCTTTCCTGATTTTGGCAACTATCTGGATATTAGTCAGACATAATCAACAAGTTGGCTATTACAGTGTCAAAGGTTTGGTGTTTGGGACAGTATATAAAATTACTTATCAGCATGACGGTGACTTAAAACCGGAAATAGAAGCTGAGCTAAAACGCTTCGACCAATCTCTATCTCCATTCAATGACAGTTCTGTTATCAGTCGCGTCAACCGCAATGAAGAGCTGGTGACTGATAGTTTTTTCCAGAAATGCTTCCATCGCTCGATGGAAATTTCCCGCGAGACAAAGGGTGCTTTCGACATTACAGTAGCCCCTCTTGCCAATGCTTGGGGATTCGGTTTCAAAAAAGGTGCTTTTCCTAATTCATTAATGATAGACAGTCTGTTACAAATCACCGGATATGAAAAAGTGAAAATGGATAACGGCAAAGTTATCAAACAGGATCCTCGTACCATGTTAAGTTGTAGTGCCGTTGCCAAAGGGTATTCCGTAGACGTAATTGCACAACTGCTCGACCGTAAGGGAATAAAAAACTATATGGTAGATATAGGAGGCGAGGTGGTAGTGAAAGGGAAAAATCCTTCCAAAGGCTTATGGCGCATTGGAATCAATAAGCCCGTCGACGATTCACTGGCTGTAAACCAAGACTTACAGACAATTCTTGAGATAACAGATTTAGGCTTGGCAACTTCCGGAAACTATCGTAATTATTATTATAAGGATGGGAAGAAATACGCCCATACGATTGACCCTAGAACTGGCTATCCGGTACAACACAACATCTTGTCCTCTACGGTAATCGCCAAAGACTGTATGACTGCCGATGCCCTTGCCACCGCCTTCATGGTAATGGGACTGGAAGAAGCGGAAGCTTTCTGCAAAGCGGATACAACGATTGACGCCTACTTTATCTATAGCGGAGAAGACGGAGAATTCAAGACTTATTATACGGAGGGAATGAAAAAATACATAACTACTCCGTAATATATATATATATTATACAAACAGAGGTTCTACTTGAGTAAAACAGAACCTCTATTCAATTGGCAAATATCTATTTCATAAACACGAAATACACTGCTGCAATCAGACAGACAAATGCAGCCAGATGATTCCAATGTAAAGCCTCACCTTTAAAGAAGATTGTAGTAAACACTGTAAAAATGACAAGAGTAATCACTTCCTGAATGACCTTTAACTGCATCAATGAAAACGGGCCACCATTACCTGCAAATCCGATACGATTGGCGGGTATCTGGCAAGAATATTCAAAAAAAGCAATAGCCCAACTGAATGCAATAACACCTATCAATGGAAGAGCAGCAAACCAACTGTATTCCTGTTTCATCTTCAGATGCCCATACCAGGCAAATGTCATAAAGACATTGGATACAATCAATAACAAAATGGTATAGAATCCTTTCATAACAATCAATTCAAATTAATCTATTTTATCCGGTAATAAATCTTCCTGTATATTGGTCATACTTCCCCAAAGACTGTAACGCGCCTCCGGGTTCATCGCTTCCAGTTGCCTCAAAATACCTTTCATATCACTCCGGCTGGACTGCGATTCATAAGGACAATTCTTCACTTGCTTCTGATAATGACGCAAAGCTGCCAATTCTACCAAATCGGCTTCATGAACCAGACACATCGGACGAATAATTGTCATATCAAACTTCTTCATCACCAACCGGGGCGGCATTGTACTGAAAGCTCCCTGATAAGTGATATTCATCAATAAAGTTTCCAAAATATCATCCATATGGTGACCGAGAGCGATTTTATTGCATCCGTGTTCCTTAGCAACTGTGAACAGGGCTTTCCGACGGTTCCATGAACAGAGGAAGCAGGGAGATTTACGTGTGTCGGTAGCAGGATCAAAGGCAGTCTCATACTGCACAAAGGGAACTCCATACGCCTCACAGTGCGCTTTCAAATATTCAGTATCACTCTGATAAGGAATATTCTTCATCACTACATGGACGGCAACGACAGAAAAGCGAGGTTTATAGATACGTGCGCGTCTCCCCAACAGTTCCACAAGCGCCAACGAATCCTTTCCTCCCGACAGTCCGATAAGGATTTTGTCTCCTTCTTCTATCAATCCATATTGCACCACTCCTTTATTAAACCGCCGTTCAATGCGGCGAATGGTTTTCTCTTCTTCCGTAAATTGTGTCATATCTTTGAAAATCGGCTGCAAAAGTAAGCGAAAAGAATGATTTAAAGAAGAATTAACATAATAGAATCACTGAAAAAGGGTTTATTTCTAATAAATTTGTACTTTTGAACAATTGATAAATGGACCGGTGCCCGAAAGCAGCGATGTTTTCAATCTACCCGTCACTCATAAACGCTCAAAACGATGAAAGGAAAATATATTCTATTTTTAATTTGCAGCCTCTTCCTTTGCGAAGTCTCTGCACAAACGTTGGAACAGGCACGCACCTTATTTACCAAAGGTGAGTACGAACAAGCCAAACCAGTTTTTAAGAAGTATACTAAATCACAACCGTCGAACGGGAATTATAATTATTGGTATGGCGTATGTTGCCTGAAAACCGGAGAGGCAGAAGAGGCGGTGAAACCTCTTGAAATAGCGGTAAAGAAACGTATCACCGGTGGACAACTCTATTTGGGACAAGCATATAATGAGACGTACCGCTTTGAAGACGCAGTGAACTGCTTTGAAGAATACATCGCAGACTTAAGTAAACGCAAGAAACCGACGGAAGAAGCTGAGAAACTTCTGGAGAAAAGCAAATCTGACCTTCGTATGTTGAAGGGGGTTGAGGAAGTATGTATCATCGACAGTTTCGTTGTGGACAAAGCAACTTTCCTGAACGCTTACAAGATCAGCGAAGAATCGGGCAAACTGTTTACTTTCAATGAATTCTTCAAGACAGAAGGAGATCATCCGGGAACTGTTTATGAAACAGAAATCGGAAATAAAATTTATTATAGCGAAAAGGGCGAGAAAGGTAATCTTGATATCTTTTCAAAGAACAAGTTGTTGAATGAATGGAGTGACGGACGTCCGTTACCGGGTAGTATCAATGCTTCCGGGAATGCGAATTATCCGTTTGTTCTATCGGATGGAGTCACCGTTTATTACGCCAGCGATGGCGAGGGATTGGGTGGCTATGATATTTTTGTCACTCGCTACAACACGAATACCGACACTTA
This sequence comes from Bacteroides sp. AF32-8BH, assembly GCF_003435205.1. Taxonomy (NCBI): domain Bacteria; kingdom Pseudomonadati; phylum Bacteroidota; class Bacteroidia; order Bacteroidales; family Bacteroidaceae; genus Bacteroides; species Bacteroides sp. AF32-8BH. The sequence goes on from NZ_QVLZ01000017.1 coordinate 28,546, forward strand.
TCTTGTTCCGGAAAATGTGGGTATGCCGTTCAACTCGCCGTACAACGATTATATGTACGTCATCGATGAATACAACAACCTCGGATGGTTTGCTTCCGACCGTTTCCAACCGGAAGGAAAGATATGTATTTATGTATTCATCCCTAACACTTCCAAACAGACTTATAATTATGAAGCAATGGAGCAGCAAGAGATCATTCGTCTGGCACAGATTCATTCGCTGAAAGAAACCTGGAAGGATAAACAAGCGGTTACCGAAGCACTGCAACGATTGAAAGCTGCTATCAGTCATAAGCCCAAAGAACGCCGTGCCATGGACTTTGAGTTTGTCATTGACGACCATACGACTTACTATCTGATGAGCGACTTTAAATCCGCAAAAGCCAAGACACTTTTCCAACGCTATCAGCAGATGGAAAAAGACTATTATCAACAAGAAGAAAAGCTGAACGGCCTTCGTCAACAATATGCCGGTGCCAACCAACAGGGAAAAGCCAAAATGGCTCCTGCCATTCTCGACCTCGAAAAGCGGATACTGCAAATGTCCGAAGAACTCGATGCTCTCGAAGTGAATGTACGTAATGCAGAAAAAACAAAATAAATAATAACTCTGAACTATGGATATACTCATTATCGCCGTTCTCATTATTGCCGCAGTCATACTGTTTCTGGTAGAACTGTTCGTCATCCCGGGCATTAGTCTGGCCGGAATTTCTGCATTGGTTTGCATCCTGTATGCCAACTACTATGCATTCACCAATTTAGGTATGGCAGGAGGATTTGTCACTCTTGGCATATCAGCGGTTGCCTGTATCGGATCACTGATTTGGTTTATGCGATCGAAAATGCTGGACAAACTGGCGTTGAAAAAAGATATCGATTCAAAAGTAGACCGTAGCGCAGAAGATAGCGTCAAAGTGGGTGATATAGGAATCAGTACTACCCGCCTGGCACAAATCGGTTATGCCGAGATTAACGGAAAAATTGTAGAGGTAAAGTCAATAGACGGGTTCCTCAATGAGAAGACTCCGATAATCGTAAGCCGGATCACCGACGGTACAATCATGGTTGAGAAACACAAAGAATAATATTCACTTAATAAAAACATCAATGGAATCATCTTTCTACTTGCCTATCTTTCTGATAGCCGGAGGTATTATCTTCTTGATAATATTTTTCCATTACGTGCCGTTCTTCCTTTGGTTGTCGGCTAAAGTTTCGGGAGTTAACATCTCGCTGATACAACTATTCTTAATGCGTATACGTAACGTTCCGCCGTATATCATCGTTCCGGGAATGATCGAAGCCCACAAAGCCGGTCTGAAAAATATCACCCGCGACGAACTGGAAGCCCATTATCTGGCTGGCGGACACGTAGAAAAGGTAGTTCACGCCTTAGTATCGGCATCGAAAGCCAACATCGAATTGCCTTTCCAGATGGCTACTGCTATCGACCTGGCAGGACGTGACGTATTCGAAGCTGTACAGATGTCTGTAAACCCGAAAGTGATTGATACTCCTCCTGTAACGGCTGTTGCGAAAGACGGTATCCAGTTGATAGCTAAGGCTCGTGTTACAGTACGTGCCAATATCCGCCAGCTGGTCGGTGGTGCAGGTGAAGATACGATCCTTGCCCGTGTAGGTGAAGGTATCGTTTCGTCTATCGGTTCTTCTGAAAACCATAAATCGGTATTGGAGAATCCGGATTCTATCTCTAAACTTGTACTTCGTAAAGGTCTGGACGCAGGAACTGCTTTCGAGATTCTGTCTATTGATATTGCGGACATCGACATAGGTAAGAACATCGGTGCGGCTCTGCAAATCGATCAGGCTAATGCAGATAAGAATATTGCACAGGCAAAAGCTGAAGAGCGCCGTGCTATGGCAGTAGCTTCCGAACAGGAAATGAAAGCAAAAGCACAGGAAGCTCGTGCCAAAGTGATCGAAGCAGAAGCTGAAGTTCCTAAAGCAATGGCTGAAGCTTTCCGCAGTGGAAACTTAGGCATCATGGATTATTATCGCATGAAGAATATCGAAGCTGATACTTCCATGCGTGAGAATATCGCCAAGCCGACAACAGGCAATGCTGGCAATCAGCCATTGAGCAAATAATCGTTCACAAACGCTGGAATCCGATTTCATTTCAGTCGCAAGACGTTCTCTCCTTTTCTATGGAAAAAGAAAGAGACTTCTTCTGAACTTAAATCCGGTTCCGGCGTTTCTATTTATAGATACAATCCTATTATAAAACTAAAACCTTTCAATGACATGAAAAAGTACTTTCCATCCTCTGAATTGATAATCAATGAAGACGGTTCAGTATTCCATCTTCACGTAAAACCCGAATGGTTGGCAGATAAAGTAATCCTAGTAGGTGACCCCGGACGTGTAGCACTCGTAGCTTCTCATTTCGAAAACAAAGAATGTGAAGTGGAAAGCCGCGAATTCAAAACCATCACGGGTACTTACAAAGGTAAACGGATTACGGTAGTCTCTACAGGAATCGGTTGCGATAACATCGACATCGTAATGAATGAATTAGATGCACTCGCCAATATCGACTTTGTCACCCGTGAAGAAAAGGATCAGTTCCGCCAACTGGAATTAGTGCGTATCGGCACATGTGGCGGCCTACAACCCAATACGCCTGTCGGAACTTTTGTATGTTCGCAAAAGTCCATCGGTTTCGACGGGTTACTGAATTTCTATGCCGGACGTAATGCCGTATGCGATTTGCCTTTCGAACGTGCTTTCCTCAATCACATGGGTTGGTCGGGAAATATGTGCGCTCCTGCTCCTTACGTCATTGATGCCAATGAAGAATTGATTGACCGGATCGCCAAAGACGACATGGTACGTGGAGTGACAATCGCTGCCGGAGGTTTCTTCGGTCCTCAAGGACGTGAACTTCGTATCCCGTTAGCAGACCCGAAACAGAATGATAAGATTGAAGCGTTCGAATATAAAGGTTACAAAATTACCAACTTCGAAATGGAAAGTTCGGCTTTGGCAGGACTTAGCCGGTTGATGGGACACAAGGCAATGACCGTCTGCATGGTGATAGCCAACCGACTTATCAAAGAGGCCAACACCGGATATAAGAATACAATCGATACGCTAATTAAGACAGTACTTGACAGGATATAAATCTATATTCAGGAGGATTAAATTGTAATCGAAAGAATAAAATTGCAATTAAAAGAATGTATAATGGCTTGAATCTTTCACTGATAATATGTGTGGATTCAAGCCATTGTTTTTTTATTAATAACCAATCGTAAATCTCTCCTGGTGGTGTTTCGGATATTCCAGTTCATCAATCATGGCGGCGGCATAATCTTCAACAGAGATATGGCTGTTTCCTACAATATCTACAATCATATCATCTTTTCCCAACCGATAACGTCCTGTACGTACTCCCGGACGCATATCCGCTGCCGGAGAGAAAAATACCCAGTCTATTTCCTTTTCTTTCTTTAAAAAGTTCAGATAAAACTCTCCTAGAGCTTTCACTCCCGGCAATATATTTTCGGGTACCTCACCGGAATCCATCAGACGCAAGCCCGGAGCGATAAACAAAGAACCGGCACCGCCCACCATCAAAAAGCGATTAACACCCGCTTTCTTCACTCCATCAATAATGGTCAGATAAACTTTGATTGTTTCATCGTATATATCAGGATTATTCCATCCCGGATTGAATGCACTAATAACCGCATCTGCACCTTTACAAACGGCAGTCACTTCATCAAGCGCGGAGACATCGGCTTTCACCACTTTCAGATTTTCATTCTCTATCTTTATCTTTTCCGGATGACGAACTACTGCCGTAACCTCGAGATCACGATTCAATGCTTCATTCAGAAGGGCAGATCCCACAAAGCCGCTTGCCCCGATAAGGACTATCTTTTTTACTTTCTCCATATTCTAATATATTATAATGTTACTACTATATAATAAATAACACTACAACATTCAGAATGTTAGTTCTCTTTTAGAAAATTAATTATCCGATATAAGATTCTATTGTCTCTTTCAACCTTTCCAAAGAATAGGGCTTTGAGATAACAGCGTTGCATCCTGCCTGAATAGCCTGTTGCTGTTCAGTATAGAAAGCATACGCGGTCACTGCAATAATAGGCACAGTCAGAGAAATAGTACGGATCTTTTCAGTGGCTTGAATACCGTCCATGATCGGCATACGAATATCCATCAGAATCAAATCCGGCTTTTCGCGGATAAAACTATTGATGGCTTCCTGTCCGTTGCGTACCCATGAAATAATATATTCCTTATTCAGAAGAATATTAAGTTGGACAAAGTTCGACTCAATGTCTTCTACCACCAATATCTTTTTACGTTTATCCTCATCGACGTTCTTCTTATGTGAGAGGCTTCTTTCAGCAACTTCTTTCGGTACTTCCTGATAAGGCAAATAGAGTGCAAACGTACTCCCCTGCCCCAATTCTGAAGTTACCTCGATACGGCCGCCCAGTCGTTCTACAATGCTTTTACAAATTGAAAGCCCTAATCCGGTGCCTTGCACAAAATCATTCAGTTTCTCAAACCGGGTGAAAATTTGAGGGAGTTTCTCTTTGGATATACCGCAACCCGTATCGCTGACATACAGTTTCAGCCAGGGTCCTTCATGTTTCAAGCCTAAAGTTATACTTCCCTTTTCCGTATTTTTAATCGCGTTCGACAAGAAATTGAACAATACCTGCATCACACGGTTACGATCAGTAGAAGTCCAGTATTCTCCTTCGGGACGAATCACTTTCAATTCTACATTCGACTTCATCTTCAGCTGGTGCACTTTTTCCACTTCTTCCACTAGTCCTGCAATCTCAACCTGCTGGAAATGCATTTCCGATTTGCCGGATTCAATACGGGAAAGGTCTAAAATATCATTGATTAACTGTAATAACAAGTTACTGTTTTTCTGAATAATTTCCAGATACTCCATTTTCTCTTCTTCACTTTCTGTCACTGCGATAATCTCCGAAAAACCAACAATAGCATTCAACGGAGTACGAATTTCATGGCTCATATTAGCTAAAAAGACCGACTTCATTTTATCAGCATCTTCCGCACGACGTTTAGCTTCGATCAATTCCTGCGAACGCTGAATCCGGTCTCCGATGTCATGTATCAAGGCAAGTACCCTGTTTCCTTCAAAGGGGGCGATACGTGCCTGAAAATAATGCAGACTTCCATCCACTTCAAGCGGATATTCTATTTCCTTCAACTTACCATCACGCAAACATTCCCTAATGTTACAAATAAACAAGTCGCTAACCTCCGGTGAATAAATAGATCGTCCATCTGCTCCGCGTAGCACTTCCACAGGGTGAAGCAATATCGTTCCCGGTGCCATCAGGACATCGGTAATAAAGAAATTATCATCAAAAATAAAAATGAATTCCGGCAATGCTTCAATTATTTTGCGATTATACTCTTCCAGATATTTGATATGTTGCTCCTTTTCGCATTGTGAAGTGACGTTCACCGTATATGCCAGCAGTTTACCCGGATGACTTTCGCAACTCTCTTTGTAAGACAGAAAATGATCTTCCAGCCAAATTACTTTCCCTTGTTCACTTATACAACGAACTCTAATTTGTGAGGTCTTAGAGTCTGATGAAAGCATTTCTGCAAAGGCTTGTTTATAGAATTCAATATCTTCCGGATGAATAAACCGATAGAAATCATCTATATCTTCAAAAATGATCCCGGCATCCTTTAATCCCAGTGTAAAAAAATAATCGTTTGAAAAGGAGCATTTGCCCGTAATGATATCATATTCCCACAAAGCTATTTGATGAGCTGCAAGGACAGAAAGTATTTCTTGTGAGTTCTCCCGTATGAGTTCACTCTTTTCATTGGAAGAATATAAATTAATCGCTGGTTCCATAAGCATTATTGTTTTATTTTGTTTGGTGTACCACTGCACGGCAGCAAATATAAACAAATAAAGCACAAGTTGTGCTCAATTTTCTGTTTTTTACTTAGAAACAATTATCTTTGCTCATCCAAAAAGAAAAAACAATGATTCAAGATACTATCTGTGCCATCGCTACCGCTCAAGGCGGTGCTATCGGAAGCATCCGCGTTTCCGGTCCGGAAGCTATTTCTATTACCGGCAGCATCTTCAAGCCAGCCAAAGCTGGCAAATTATTGAGCGAACAAAAACCATATACTTTGACATTCGGGCGTATTTATGACGAAGACGAGATGATTGATGAAGTGCTCGTCAGCCTTTTCCGTGCTCCTCATTCATATACGGGAGAAGACAGCACGGAAATCACGTGTCATGGTTCCACTTATATTCTTCAACAGGTGATGCAGTTGCTTATTAAAAACGGTTGCCGCATGGCCCAGCCGGGAGAATATACACAACGTGCTTTCCTCAATGGAAAGATGGATTTAAGTCAGGCAGAAGCTGTGGCGGACTTGATTGCTTCTTCATCTGCTGCCACTCACCGATTGGCAATGAGCCAGATGCGGGGTGGATTCAGTAAAGAGCTGACAGATCTACGCAACAAGTTGTTGAATTTCACTTCCATGATTGAATTGGAGTTGGATTTCAGCGAAGAGGATGTGGAATTTGCCGATCGTTCGGCATTAAGGAAACTGGCAGATGAAATTGAACAGGTCATTTCGCGGTTGGCTCATTCATTTAGTGTCGGCAACGCCATTAAGAATGGTGTTCCCGTAGCTATCATCGGTGAAACAAATGCCGGAAAATCGACTTTACTGAATGTATTATTGAATGAGGATAAAGCCATTGTCAGTGATATTCACGGGACAACACGTGATGTAATCGAAGATACTGTCAATATCGGAGGAATCACTTTCCGGTTCATTGATACCGCCGGAATCCGGGAAACCAATGACACGATTGAAAGTTTGGGTATTGAACGTACTTTTCAGAAGTTGGATCAGGCGGAGATTGTTCTTTGGATGGTAGATGCTGTGAATGCCGCTTCTCAAATTGAACAGTTATCGGAGAAAATAATTCCACGTTGTGAAGGAAAACATTTGATTGTTGTATTCAATAAGACTGATTTGATTGAAGATAAACAGAAAGAGAATGTATTATCTTTATTAAAAGACTTCCCCAAAGAATCTACGGAATCTATTTTCATCTCGGCCAAACAACGGAAGAATACAAGTGAGCTACAAAAAATGCTTATTGATGCTGCACACTTGCCTACAGTGACACAGAATGATATTATTGTGACAAACGTAAGACATTACGAAGCTTTAAACAAAGCTTTGGAAGCTATTCATAGAGTACAAAACGGACTTGATTCGCAGATTTCCGGGGATTTTCTTTCGCAAGACATACGAGAGTGTATCTTCTTTATTTCGGACATAGCGGGGGAGGTTACGAATGATATGGTGCTTCAAAATATCTTTCAACATTTTTGCATCGGCAAGTGATGGCTTGGAAACAGCCGTAACTAACCATAATCATTCAGAACAAAGTCGCTGTATATCAGCGACTTTTCTGTTTTAACACTTTCCAGTCCGTATTTGGAAGTAACGGTTTTTATCCATATTTTTCTATCATATTTCTACCGCGACGGAAATTCACGGTTAGCCCGAATGTCACAGTAACGCATTAGTTGACGTGTGTTGACAATGGTTTACATGTGTAGACAAAAAGGGAAATTAAAAAACAGAGAAAATGATATAGAAAATATGGAAGTAAAGAGAATTTGTCAATGGTGCGGCAAACCGTTCATTGCACAGAAAACAACGACCTGTTATTGTAGCCCTCAATGCTCGAAGCGAGGTTACAAACATCGTATCAAGGAGCGCAAAATGGAACTGCGCCACATTCAGGAAATGCAGGAGCTGCGCTCCAGTTTGGAGAAGCAAGAATATTTCACTTTCTCGCAGGCTGCTCGATTGATGGGCGTGAGCCGTCAGTACATTTATAAATTAGTCAAAGAGGATAAACTTAGAGCATCCCGAATTAGCGGAAGAATGGCTTTGGTAAGGCGTGCAGACATAGAGTTAATGCTCAAAAGCAAACCTTACGAACGACTGGTTGCAAAAAACGACTTCGACATCACCGAGTATTACACTGCTGAAGAAATTGCAGAGAAATATAAGGTCAACGCCAAATGGGTGTGGACTTACACACGGCAACATAAAGTGCCGAAAGTGAGAATCCGCCAGTTCAACTATTACAGCAAGAAACATATCAATGCCGCCTTTGCCAAATACGAGGTGGATTCCGACCTTACTGAATGGTACACACCGGAAGAGATTCAAGAGAAGTACGGCATGACACGTGTCGCCATCCGTTCGCAGGTGTATCGGAACAACATTCCATCCAAGAAGGAGCATGGGCAGATATTCTACTCCAAGCTCCACTTCGACCTCTCGAAGAGTTCCGAACAGGAGAGCAAGGCGGAATACTATACCGTCAAGGAGGCAATGGAGAAATTCAAGCTCTCTCGTGATTCGGTTTACGGTATTCTGCAATTCCATCAGATCAACCGTGAGAAGAACGGACGGTTCGTCAGATTCCTGAAAGTGGAGTTTGACCGGGTAATGGGTGTCCGCAAATAGTCTAATTTATGACTATCCGTAAATTATTCAAAAATTAATCCCTGCTGTAGGTAATCTGCATGATTACATTATAGAGTTTCGCCGACGAATTAATAATAACCATAAAAATATAACATTATGCATGAATGCAAGACCGTGACATTAAGGACACGTCCGCTAAAAGGCAGGATGATGTCTTTCTATCTGGATTATTATCCGGGGTATCGAGACAAAGAGACAATGAAAGTTATCCGTCATGAATCGCTTGGTATTTATATCTATGCCAATCCGAGAAACAAACGTGAACAGAATTTCAACGAGGTAATGACCGAGAAAGCCGAAGCCATCCGTTGCCGCAGGTTCGAGTCGGTAGTCAATGAACGGTATGACTTCTTTGACAAGTACAAACTCAAGGCAGACTTTCTGGAGTATTATCGCAAGCAGCTCCGTAAGCATGACCAGAAATGGGAGTTTGTCTATCTGCATTTCAGTAACTTCGTACATGGTAAATGCACCTTTGAAGAGATTGACATCGACCTCTGTAACAAGTTTCGGGAATATCTGCTCACGGCCAAGAAACTGAGACGTAACGGCCCTATCACACGGAACTCCGCATCGGGATATTGGTCGACTTTCAGGGGCTTCCTGAAAATCCTCTACCGCAATGGAATGATAAAGACCAACGTCAATGATTTCTTGGATAAGATTGAAACGGAAGATGTGGTCAAAGAGTATCTGTCTGTAGAAGAACTGTATAAACTGGCTGAAACACCGTGCAAGAAACCCATTCTGAAAATAGCATCGCTGTTTTCATGTATGACCAGTTTACGTATCAGTGATATTCTTGCCTTATGTTGGGAAGATATTGTAGACTATTCAGCCGGAGGGAAATGCGTACACATCATTACACAAAAGAACAAAGCGGAAGACATCATTCCCATCAGCGAGGAGGCATTGGGATTGATAGGCTATAGTTCTGAAAAGAAAGGTTTGGTATTCAAGGGACTTATGCGCAGTTGGACACAAGCACCCATGAAAGAGTGGATTCGCTCTGCCGAAATTACTAAAAACATAACTTTCCACTCGTATCGGAGAACATTCGCCACGCTGCAAGCTGCGGCAGGAACGGACATCCGCACCATACAAAGCATAATGGCTCACAAGAGTATAACCACTACGCAAAGGTATATCAAAGTCGTGGATGCCAACAAACGTGAAGCCAGCAAAAAGATTACTTTGACAAGGAAAGACTGACAGCCGTTTCGTCCTCGATTTCTGCGGTCAGAGTATGATTTTAGGTGAAAAATCATACTCTGACCGTGATATTTAGGATGATACCTGGTAACTATCAGTCTCTTTATTGCAACTATCTGGAATATCGATTATATCTTTAGCGCAAAACGATTCCAAATACTTGCAGACCATGACGAATAAAAAACAAATTCAGACTAAAAAGATAAGTTTTATCCTCGCACTGTCCGTTATCATTTATGCGGCCATAGATACTTATCTTTTCCTTTGCCATGACATCAATATCATGCGTATAACGACTCCTGTCATCCTTGGACTGGTAATAGCTATCATATTGTGCGGGCTCCTGCACAAATTTTTCTATAAATGGCTGACAAAAAATCCTATCAACTTCTCTTTGGGCGAACCATATACCCCTATTGTAAAATCAGAGAACGCCATAGAACCTACGGATGCTACTGAAACACTGCCCATCGAGCAACCGATGGATTTGCTTGAACAGAAATGTCCTCCGTCCCAACAGTCGAATCAAGATACTGTAAACTCTGATTGTCCGCAAGATTCTCATTTGAATAAATATGATTCCATATTGGTGGAACTCAAAAAGAAAGAGATTGAAAGGCAAGCGGAAATCATGGATGTGATTCGGGAATATGTAACCGTCAAGACTGCCCCCTATCTCTCCAAAGAGGATATTGCCACCCTCATTTCCAATATAGAGCATATGGCTTACGATCAATCTGAGTCATATAAACCGATTCGTTCCAATATAGACAATCCGCTGAGGTCGCCGGGACTTCGCCATTTGGCATGGAATGTCGGTGAACGCTTGGGAGTGCCCTTAGCGAAAAGAGCAGTTTTTATCAAGAAATCATTTCCATACGAACTTGTAAATGCGACCCTTGAATATCTCAGGCTCAATTTACGGGATAATGTTCCAAGCCAGATTCCTATTGATGTACCCGATAAAGGCGATTATCGCTTCCATTTAGATGCAGATAATGATGACTCGCAATAAAAAAAGTATGCAGACGAAATAATTAATCCGGTCTGTATTGTTCTGCAAGGTTTCATTGAGTTGGTTCGCAGCATGTTAAATGATTAAAATAGTCATAATATGGAAAAAGACCAACTGACATTCAACGACCTGCCGACTGTGGTAGGCGAACTATGCGACAGAATCGCAAGTATGGAAAACCTGCTTACGGAGAAACTTTCAAAGCAGTACGAAACCAAAGAGAACACACACGTCCCCATGACCGTACAGGAGGCTTGCAACTATCTTAAAATGCCGTTGTCGACCTTTTATTACAAGGTCAAGAAGGACGATATTCCGGTTATAAAACAAGGAAAGCATCTCTACATCTATCGTGACGAACTGGATAGATGGCTGGAATCTTCCCGGAAGAATCCGGCTCCGCAAAGTTTCGAGGACGAGAATGAGTCCTTGCTCGCCTCCCATCGCCGTAAACCGAACCCTAAAAACTGGTAGCGATGGAAAAGACAGACACTATTATTCTTTCTCCGGAAGAATTGGCCGCTTACATGGCGGAGTCTACAATAAGCGTAACAAGTACATACGAACACTCCCCGATGGTTCTGATGGTGGACGATACCATTATCGGAACATTGGGAAACTTCAGTGCTTCCATCGGAAAAGCCAAAAGCAAGAAAACTTTCAACGTTTCAGCCATTGTCGCATCGGCATTGAGTGGCAGCACCGTACTTCATTACCGGTCTATGTTCCCTGAGAACAAGCGGAAGATTCTATACATAGACACAGAGCAGGGGCGGTATCATTGCCAACAAGTATTGAAACGCATATTACGTTTGGCCGACTTGCCGGAATACAAGAATCCGGATAATCTGATTATGCTGGCTCTGCGCAAGTTTTCCCCTAAACTACGTCTAGCGATAGTTGAACAGGCCATTGGCACAATACCGGATTTGGGATTGGTCATCATAGATGGCATTCGTGATTTCCTTTACGACATCAACTCCTCCAGCGAATCCACCGACATCATCTCCAAATTCATGCAGTGGACGGATGACAGGCAAATCCATATCCATACCGTCTTGCATCAGAACAAGAATGATGAACATGCCCGTGGTCACATCGGCACGGAACTAAACAATAAAGCGGAAACCATCATGCAGGTCGAAGTGGACAAAGAGGACAAAGCTGTAAGCGTGGTCGAAGCCGTCCATATCCGTGACCGTGAGTTTGAGCCTTTCGCCTTCCGCATAAACGAGGAAGCCATGCCCGAACCGGTAGAGTCCTATCTGCCCAAAGAGAAGAAGACCGGACGACCAACCAAAGGACCGTTCGATCCAGACAAGGAGATTCCAAAGAATGTACATCGTCCAGCATTGGATACCGTTTTTGCCAATGGCAACATCAGCAATTACGATGATTATATAGAACGCTTGAAAGAGGGTTACGGATTGCAGGGTATAAAACTCGGTTATAACAAGGCGGTAAAGGTCGCAACATTGCTAAGCGACAAACAAATGGTTATAAAAGAAGGGAAAGATTATGCCTTCAATCCAGAATACCATTATTGAGTTCAACTTTACTTTATTGTCGGGGCGTATACATAAGAATAAAGTAAAGTCGGCAGGAAGACATCATGTGAGATATTCATATTCTCCCCTCTTTTAGAGGCTCATTTCATTCTATGTTTCCTATCCGAGTGCCAGTTCACTATACGCATCCGATATGGCTTGCCGTGAAGCATCAACAGGTAACTGTTGCGAGATATGCCAAGGTATAACCTCACTGCGTTACGGTTGTACATTGGCGCTCTCGCCTGCTCAGTTCCCTTGCTGGTGCGGTACTCGCAAGCTCGCACCTATTCAACCATTATAAAATGATTCAGATGAAAGAAGATATTGAAAATACATCGGACTCCTCGAAAGAAACCAGAAGTGTCTTCATCGGAGCAAAAGTCACTCCTACTCAGAAGGAGCATATAAAATCACTGGCCGGACAATGCGGCATGACTGTAAGTGACTACATATTATCACGTGCGTATAACTTCAAGCCAAAAGCAAGGCTCACGAAAGAAGAAGCGGTACTGTTACAGAATCTGGACGATTGTCGGTCAGACCTCGTAAAATACACCTCCGCCCTACACGGAATGTCCACAAAGCAGCGCATGGCAATGTTCAATCAGGTTCCGTTTATGGTGGGCTGGCTGAAAGAATTAGGTAATGTGGCTGAAAATATCTGCCAGTTCCTGAATGCTGTAAAAGAGAAGAACAAAATTCCGTCCACCCCTAAATCCGAAGAAGAATGATTGCGAAAGCCAAAGCCATATCGCACGGCATAAACGACCTCCGTTACATTACCGGCGAATCACAGCATAAGAAGCATCCGGAGAAAATCTATCGGGTATTGGACAATCTGTTGTCCTCAGAACCGGATGCTATGGGGATATGGAACTCCATGCAGTTGACCCTATCCCAGCATCGACCGATAAAGAACTCCGTTATCAGAATCGAGCTGAGTCCATCACCCGAACATACCCGATTCTATGACATCGAGGACTGGCAAAAACTCTGGCACGACTTCGCAGAGGAGTTCGACAAACAAGTGATTACCGGTAAGAACGGAAAAGTCCGTTCTTGCCAAACCAATTTGGCTAATAGCAAATACTCGGTTTGGTTGCATACGGAATCCAAAGGTGAAGTCCCCCACCTCCATGCTGCGGTTTGCCGTTTGGATGAAGATGGAAATATCAACAATGACCACAATATTCATCTCCGGGCGCAACGTGCAGCAGAGCGAGTGGCAAAGAAACGTGGCTGGACGACTGCGGCACAAATCCGAAATCGCAACATCCCACAGGTGAACAAGGACTGTATGGAGGTGTTGAGAGCGATGCCGTCATGGTCATGGGATGAGTATAAGAATGCCCTTGCACAGAAAGGCTATACCGTGCATGAACGAGAGGACAAGCAAGGTATTCTCCGTGGTTATGCACTCGTGCATGGGAATACCAAATACAAGGCTTCAGAATTGGGAGTCGGCAGAAATCTTATGATCTCGAAACTTCCTACAACATGGAAGAAACTGCACCACCAGCCGACCACAACCATTAAGAACAATACTCCCCAAGTCGTCCAACAACCAGCAGAACATAAGGCTGTCCTTATTGACTACACCCAATATCGCGCAGACCGTTCAGACATGATTCCCTATACCCTTAACCATGAAGGCAAGGAATACCGATTCTATATTCCGGGAAAAGTGCTTGACTGTTTCAATGACGAGTTCGATTACAGGTTTGTTGCCAACTGTCAAGAGCTTACTGATATAGCGGTAGCTATTTTTGTTGGGCTACTTGATACGCAGAATGTTGTAACTGGAGGTGGTGGCGGAGGTTCGCAAAGCGACCTTCCGTGGAGAGACAAGGACGAAGACGATTTGCAATGGGCTCGCAGATGCGCTCGTGTTGCCAACCGTTCGTTAGGAAAGAAAACGAAAACAGGATTAAAACGATAAGCCTATGAAGCCGAACATGAAAAAGAAATTCGATTTTTCCGCTGAAATGAATGAAGCGGAATCCATAAAAGCCACTCCAAAGAATGAATATCTGGAGGAAGAGAAACGGCTACTCAAAGAGAACATCAAGGAACTTGCCAGCCTGAATGACAACGTGCATTATATAATTACAAATCTGGACAATCTGCTCGAATTTCTACGAGAGTACAAAGTGGCTATTGCACAAGGGACGCAGGAACAGGCGGAAAAATTCGGGCAAACTGTCCTTGATAAGTTCCTTCACCAAATTCAAGACAAATGTAATGAAACTGAGCGAAAAATCCGTAAGGTTGACAGCCATATTTTCATACCATACACGATATTCTATATCTTGATTATCATACTGGTTGTCCTATTTTCTTTTTTCGCTAGCATCATAGTGGTCAATACGGAGATTTTGCACTCGGCATTGATTTGGAAGGCTGTTTTATGGTGTACAGTATCAGCTGTGATTGGAATGGTAATAACGATTCTGCTATCGAAAATCCTGAAAAGATTAATTGATAGATAGGAATTTACATGAGTAAGAATACAATTGAAGATAATTCTTTATCTTTGTCGAGTACATCTAACATGACATGAAATGAAATTATACAACAAGAAATATCTATCCTTCTTATTATTTATAGGATTACTACTAATAATCCCTATTATTTTGTTCTTCAAATACCTTCTCACTTCCCGATTATTGGCGATTCGCAGACATGGCTTTCCTTTTGGGCTTCTTACATCGGAGCCATTGCATCATTCGCTATGATTGCTGTAACATTTTTAACTCTAAAACAAAATCAAGCCCAACTAAATGAAATCAAACGCCAGTGGGAGGAGGAACATCGACCTCATCTCGTCTGCCGAATCATTGTAAATAAAAAAGCCTTTATTCTGCAAATATCCAATCCGAGCCAATTTGACGCATCTAACGTGATAACAAGCTTTGGAGATGACCTAATCAACAATCTTGATGATAAATTCCGCAACATGTACACCAATACTTCACAGAACCCTGTATATATCTCTTCTGGCAAATCTTGGAACTGCCTTATTGGATGGTGTGAAGATATTAATCAAAAATGGAAAGATAAGGATTTCAATATAATTACGGAAGTTAGCTATAATGACAAATATCGTTTAAACTCCATCATTCCCATCAAAACTTTTGTCAACCGCATTAACATACTCGTACAAAGTCCATTGGAAGATGCAGCTCAAGATTTGGTCGCAGGTCTTGTCAAACCCCATTCTGTCTCTCCACACAAAACAGTTCAAGTTTCTCTTGAAGAAATATCGAAAACCTTGAGTAAAATATCAACTAAACTTGACACTGTAGATGAAACAGATTAAGTAAAATGTGATAATTAAATAGAGCGAAGAAATTGCGATACTAAATTTCCTCGCTCTGTATATAACTCTATTTACCAAGTGACTTGAACACCTTAGCTATGCATCGCTTTTTCTGTTCCATATTGGGGTGAACATATAAGTCCAGTGTAGTCGAAATGTTGGAATGTCCCAGTAATACACTAACGGTCTTATAGTCACAACCGACTTCTATACAGCGAGTCGCGAAGCTATGACGCAGTCCATGATACTTCAGCTTGGGAATATCAAGTTTCTCCATAAGCCTTTTATAGTAGTTGCGATATGTGCGTGGCTCTGTCGGACGCTCATCATTAGTAAGAATGTAATAATCGTCATTAATTACTTTTTTCAAAGGCTTTAACATAGTAAGCAATTCTTTGTTTATCGGGATTTCACGGCAAGAGTTTTTTGTCTTTGGCGTGTTGATGACCAGCTCTGTATGTTTTCTCTCTCCTTCTATGATATAGATGCGTTCTATCGTCCGGTTAACGGTTAGAATCCCGTCATATACATTGATGTCGCTCCATTTCAAAGCACAGATCTCCCCTATACGCAGACCGGTACTAAGGCTGATATAGATACCAAGTCCCGGAAAGGAAAAGTGGCTCTGAATATAGTTCAGAATCTTTTTATGATTTGCCACGGACAAGACCTCCAACTTTTTACCAGCAACGTCTGTTGGGTACTTAATATCCCATTCGTAATAGTTCATCCATTCGTTTTTCACCCCGAATTTCATAACCATCTTTAGGACAACAAGAATGTCCTTAACAGATTTCATGCTCAATCCGCCTTCCAACTTTTCAAGCACAAAGCCTTGTACATCATTTTCATGAAGTTCGTTACTCTCACCAAACTTTGGCAAAATGTGATTTTCAAGAATCAACATGTAGGCTGCCAATGTCGATTGTTTCACATACGGTCGCTTGTTCTCTCGCCATGCGTCCGAAATTTCTCTAATTGTCTTCTGATTCATAATCTTGAATTTAATTGGTTCTAATAATTAGAGAAATATAATAGGTAATGTTCCCCATTTGAGATTCCCGGAGTTTACGGGAGAGTGGAAAAAATCTACAATTGGTAGTCTATCTACAAAAGTGGGCAGTGGAGTAACTCCAAGAGGCGGAGAAACTGTATATAAATCAGAAGGACATTCTTTTGTTCGTAGCCAAAATGTAGGCTGGGGACATCTACAATTGGATGATATTGCTTTTATTGATAAAGAAACACATCTGCGTCAAAAGAATACAGAACTGCAATTAGATGATGTATTGCTTAACATTACAGGTGCATCTATTGGTCGTAGTGCATTAGTGAATAAGCAAATAGCGGGTGGTAATGTAAATCAGCATGTTTGCATTATTCGTACTAAAGATAATCTTGTTCCAGCATTTCTTTGCAACTTCTTATTATCAAATCATGGTCAGAAACAAATTGATAGTTTTCAAGCAGGTGGAAATAGGCAAGGATTAAACTTTGAGCAAATTAGATCTATCAAGATTACTATTCCATCTACTAAAGAACAAACGAAAATAGCCACACTGTTACATTTAATAGACGAACGTATTGCTACCCAAAACAAAATCATTGAGGATTTGAAAAAACTAAAGTCTGCGATTATTGAAAGGCATTATAACCAAGCCGAAAAACAGACAGTCTTTATTGCGGATTTGGGTGAACCTTTTAATGTTGGTAATTTGTCAAAGGATGATTTATCCGAAACAGGTAAGCCCTGTATTATTTATGGAGAACTGTTTACGACCTATGGAGAAACCATATCCCAAGTAGAAAGCCATACCAACAAAAAAGAAGGCATGACATTGAGTAAGAAAGGGGATTTGTTGTTTCCTACTTCAACAACTGTTGATGCAATATCCTTAATTGCTCCATCTTTCATCAACATAGATGGGGTCATATTAGGTGGTGATATGTTTGGAATACATATCAACCCTAACTATAATGCGCAGTATCTAAGTTATTACTTTAATCATATAGCCAATAGGCAATTGGCAAAATATGCAAAGGGCAGCACCATAATTCATTTGCATTATACTGATATTGAAAATGCCAAACTATTGTTGCCTTCTTTGGAAGAACAAAATAGAATGGCTAAGTGTTTAGTGTCTTTGGACGCAAAAATCAATATTGAAAACATTTTCATTAGCTTGTTAAAAAGTCAAAAGATATATTTCCTTTATCAGATGTTCATATAAACATTTGGTGCAATAGATATTGTTTCTCTTTCAACATGGCATTCTGTATTCTTTCTTCAATCTCGGCTTTTCTTTCAAGCGATGACAGAAAAGTTGAGATTGTTATTTGCTGTTCGATTGCTGGCACTTTTATCTTGAACATAGCCAAGTCCTTTTTCTGGATATTGGGTAAGCCTGATCCAATACGCAGTTTCATAATGACATCTTCATTTGATTTAAGATAATGGTACAAGTAAAGATTATTCACATTGTCTGCAATGTTTTGAATGGAGTAACAATGACCACCACTCCAAAATGGTGAGGTATTGAATTGTACATAACCACAAGAATTGCCGCCCTCACTTATTGAAATGGCATTGGCATCTACATTGTAATCGCCATAATAGCCAGATGGCTCTGTGCCTCCATTCATTACATAATAATTACCACTCTCAGAGAGATTCTCCCCATTGATTTGTTTACCTTTAACAATGTCACATATATCGGACAGCAGAACAAATGAGCCCTCTATGCCTTTGAAAAGTCTTTCTGAAATCGCAGACATTAAGGATTTCCCAGCGAAGATTAAAGTCATTCAGTTTGGTGATTCTATTCTGAAAATAGATACAAACCAAAGCAATCAGTCGTTTTTCACCTTAAAACGCCGCGGTTTTTGCGACATTATATAATATCTCTTGGTGATACGACAATAATCTACTATATTTGTCGCAAATATTGCGACGTTATCCGTTACTAAATGACGCATCAGCTATGTATATACACGAAAAAGACAATTGGACTGCGTTCCGTTGGAATGCTACTGAGTTGACGGCTATACTTGAAGAAGTGAACCGTAAACAGGGTTTGTTGTATGGCAGGCTTTCCTCGCTTGGATTTGATAGCAAATTGAAAGCGATGGCGGAGAATCTGACATATGATGTGGTTTATTCATCAGAAATAGAAGGAATACGACTAAATGTAGATGAAGTACGTTCATCCATTGCCCGGAAATTGGGTATCGAAAATGTCAAACAGACAGCACCGTCGCACTATATAGATTCTGTTGTGGCTGTCATGCTTGATGCTGTAAATCATTATGACCAATTATTAACGAAAGAGAAAATATGTGCATGGCAAGCAGCATTCTTTCCGACAGGTTTCAGCGAGGGCTCTCAGATTGAGGTCGGGCAGTATCGCACCAACGAGGAACATATAGTTTCCGGAATGTTCGGTCGTGAGAAAATCCATTATATAGCTCCTTCTCCGGAACGTGTGGACGAAGAAATGGTACATTTTCTTGACTGGTTCAATAGTCAGGAAAATATAAGTTCGGTTATACGCTCAGCCATTGCACATTTCTGGTTTGTCAGTATTCACCCATTTGAAGATGGTAACGGACGCTTGGCACGCATACTTTCTGATATGTTGTTGGCTCGTGCTGATAAGAGCGAGTTCAGATTCTATAATATCTCCTCGCAAATAAATAAAGATAAAAATCACTATTACGACATTTTGGAAAAGGCTCAACACGGCGATGGTGACATTACTGAATGGATATACTGGTATGCTAATACGTTGTCGGTTGCACTTGACGAAGCGGAAAATATCGTCAGTACCATCTTGAACAAAAGTTTCTTTTGGCAAAAGGCTTCTTCCGTACCACTTAGTCAAAGACAGACCGATATGCTGAACCTGTTCCTTGATGGTTATGAAGCAAAGATAACTTCCAAAACTTGGGCATCATTGGCTAAATGTTCCAAAGACACAGCCATACGGGATATCCAAGACCTTGTGGATAAGGATATTCTTCGGGAGGATATTCCCGGTGCCAAACGACCGAGCTATTCCATTATATATGACCCGGAAGACATCACTGTCTTTTTTTCTGATGTTACCATTGAGCAACAAAACGGAAATCATTACATCAAAGCTATTTACAAGGGCAGGTTGAAAGTGTGCGAAAGGATCTTGCCACTTGATGCTGAGCGATTTGAAAAAGGTGAACTTCCATTGGAGAACCTGCTTGCTAAGTATTGCTCATATTTGAGGATAAGCTAAAAATCGTACATTAGCAGTCCTTAATCAGGGGAATTGCACAGAATGTTATTCGCAGCAACAAGCCAAATGTTCTCTTATCAGAATGCTTAGAATGTAGTTCATCCACTCTGCAAGAAAGTGATGTCTGTGAGAATGGAACCTATCCTGTATATGGTGCAAATGGTATCGTTGGCTATCTCGATGATTATAATACAGAAGATGAAGCTGTCCATATTATCAAAGATGGTTCAGGTGTAGGGACAGTCTCTTATGCTACTGGCAGATGTTCTGCAACAGGGACATTGAACACTTTACAAGCTAAAGATGGCTATTTGCTTCAATACCTATATTATATGCTAAAAGTATTCAACTTTGAACCTTATAAAACAGGCATGGCTATACCTCACATATATTTTAAGGATTATGGTAAAGCCAAAATATTTTGCCCATCATATACAGAACAACTTAAATATGTGGAGTTACTGTCGGCAATAGATAACAAACTATCAGCAGAACAGAGTATTTTAACCAATCTTAGTTTGCAGAAGCAATACTTGCTCCGCCAAATGTTTATATAAACATCTGGCGGAGCAGATGCTGCTTTTGATCTTGTAAAAGCGAAATAAAATATCTCTCTGCTTCCAATTTTGTATATAATGTTTGGAACAATTCGCATATTCTGTTCTGGTTCATTAAGTTTGGAATCCGAACAATCGTTTTTCCCAATTCTGTTTGATTTATGCTTGCTTGTGATACCGCTTTGTTACAGACTGTCTTAAAGTGATTGAGTAACCGATTAGTATTCAGTACTAAGTACAGGTAGAATGGCATAACTAACTCTTTTTTAGGTATTAATCTAAGTAAATTCATTCCATGATACAAGTTATAATCTTTATCAATGAATGCAGTATTCCCAATGTATTCAACGCTATTTATATTGCTGAACAAAATGTCTCCAATTTGCAGTCTGTAATTTTCTGAAGATTCAAAAGGAGCGACATATCCTACACGTTCCATGTTGACCTTATGTCCTGAGATTGTTTCAATACGAGATACCTTTAAACCATTTTTTAACGTAAGTTGATTACCTGAGTAGCCGCTTCTAATTTCACAAATTTCACCTAATTTGTAATTGATACCTGTATTTGTGAATGCATATTGATTAATTCCCCTGATTAAGGACTCATATCTCTCAATGATTTTGTTTTGGGTTATGATGCGCTCGTCAAGTAACTTTAAAAAAGTGGCAATTTTATCTTCTTCCTGCAAAGATGTAGTATAAACAGGGAAAGAAGCATATTCCTGTGAATTTATACCGGGCTGTCCAGAACGAGCAGACATTACAGAAATCCATTTCTTATATCGAAGTGTATGCAGTTGGGAAAACACAAAATATGAATTGTGCTTATAAATATTTGCACGTATAAGAAATCCGGCAAAATATAGCTTACCATCACTATTGCGGTAAAGATAGCTTTTTCCTGTACTTGCTCCTGTACGAGCAAGAAGAATATCATTCTCTTTTACGAGATAACGATCCTCCAGTTCTCCATCTGGAGAAACAACATCATCATACAGATATTGAGAAGAAACTTCATCAATATCTGTAATCCGGATATATTTATTATTCCCATCGAAAGATTTGGCTGCAGCATTCATACCATAGTCAAATCCTTTTGCAATATCTCCAAATGTTGCCATTTTCCACTCTCCGCTAAATTCCGGGAATCTCAAATGGGGAACATTATAGCAATTATATCCTCAATTCCCGTAGCTTTACCCTGTTTTGTTTAACTAAAAATATATAAGTATGATTCAAAAAAAAACTATCAAAGAAATTTCCGTACTTTGGAAAGAAGACAAAAAGCAATATGTAAAACAATCGACATTTGCTGCGTATGTACTAATTCTTGAAAATCACATTTATCCGACATTTGGAGAAATGTATGAGTTAGAAGAAAATAAGGTACAGGAATTTGCTCTTCAGAAGATTAATAATGGGTTAAGTAAAAAATCCATTAAGGATATTTTAATTGTATTGAAAATGATATTAAAATTCGGAGTAAAACATGGATACTTAGATTATAAAGAATGGGAAATCAGATTTCCAACGGAAGATGAGAAACAACATTTAGAAGTTCTTAGTATCTCACATCAAAAAAGGATCATGAGTTTTATCCAAGAACATTTCACATTCAAGAATTTAGGAATTTATATTTGCCTTAGTACCGGACTACGAATAGGAGAAGTATGCGCTTTAACATGGGATGATATAAACATAGAATTAGGAATAATTTCTATTAAAAGGACAATTGAACGCATCTATATCATTGATGGAGAGAAAAGACATACAGAACTTATTATCAATACTCCAAAAACTAAAAATTCCATTCGTGAGATCCCAATTACAAAAGAATTAATCAGAATTCTAAAGCCATTAAAAAAGATAGTGAACGGTAACTATTACATTCTAACAAATGAAGAAAAGCCTACAGAGCCTAGAACATATCGCAATTATTACAAGAAACTAATGAAAGATCTAAATATTCCAGAACTAAAATTTCATGGTCTTAGACATAGTTTTGCTACACGTTGCATAGAAAGCAACTGCGACTACAAAACTGTAAGTGTTATTTTAGGCCATTCTAATATAAGTACAACACTTGATCTTTACGTTCATCCCAATATGGAACAAAAGAAAAAATGTATAGATAGAATGATTAAAGGATTAAAATAATCCACGTAAAGGGGAAAAGTCAATTTCTTTTTCCCTTTATAACTTTTTCTTCATATATTTGTACTCAAGCTATCCAAATCGGAAAGCTTATCCTAAAACTACTAATCTTAAAAACAAATTACTATGGCAATCATCAAAATTGGAGAACTATTAAAACTTAGAGGGTTAGATATAAATAAAAGAATCAAGTTAGTAAGGCATAAAGACGCACGCCAGAAACAATTCATAAATGGAGTAGAAGTAGAAGGTAACCCGTATGACTGGTATAGAAATGATAAAGACAAATTTATAGCATATCAAAGTGAGCAGCATAGGGATGTATTTAAAAATGTCGATTATATTGTTTCCTTTATTGGAGAAAACGGCACTATTGCCCGTTTTATCGGTATTTACAAAATTGAAGGTCCTGACAACGAACGCAACACTAACAAATATTGCTATAAAATAACTGAAGTAGAAGGCTTTGATGAACTAAAAGAACGTATCATTATAGACTGGGGGCCTTCAACCATATCTTGGCATCAATGGCTTAATGATAAAAATGATAAAGAGATTATTGAAATTACTCCAGGATTTGACCATATTTTCCCCGGATATGAAAAAATAGCTCTAACCCTCGCACAGCTAAAAAATATAATATTAGAAAAAGAATATCCTGAATGGAAAAAAATGCTTTCTGCCGTAAACTGTATTTATATAATAACAGACAGAAAAACTGGAAAAAATTATATAGGTTCAACATATGGGAAAGAAGGCATTTGGGGTAGATGGAAAGAATATGCCAAAACAGGAGGACACGGAAACAATGTAACCTTACAAAAATTATACGATCAAGACAATAGCTATCCTAATAATTTCTCTTGGTCTATCCTTGAAACACTATCTATTAGCATTAGTAGTTATGAAGCCATAAATATCGAGAAATGCTATAAGCAAAAGTTAGGTACCCTAGCTTTTGGCTTAAATAATAATTAATGATACAAGAAATAGTTAGTTAATCGAAAAATTGTAAGGCTGTCAAAGGTGCATTGACTACCCACGATTAACATATTGTATGAATCCTCAAATGATAGTGTCAATAAGCCATACACTAAAAAATAAAGCACACTTTCATTTGAATTAAACTGTTTCTTGTTATCTTTGCCTAGACGTATTCATTTAAAGAACAATAATATGGATGTTGAAATAAAAGAGAAAGAAAACCGGAGACATGTCGGACGCAATTTACAAAGGATTCGTGTATATTTAGGCATGAAACAGGAAGCACTGGCCGCCGATCTTGGTGTAAATCAGCAGGTCATTTCAAAGATTGAGAAACAAGAGGAAATAGAAGAAGGCTTTCTAAAAAGAATTGCTGAAGTGTTGGGAATATCCGAAGAAGTCATTAAAGACTTTGATGTTGAAAAGACGATTTTCAATATTAATCATCATAATTATAAGGATGCAAATATCTCTGAAGGTGCTACTACATACGCCATCGTTCAACAAATAAATCCACTTGAAAAAATAGTTGAGTTATATGAGCGTTTGTTGAAAAGTGAGCAAGATAAAATTGAGATCCTGAAAAAATATATGAAATAATCACTGCTAGATTCAGCAATCTAATATATAGAAGAATGGAAACAATAGAAAATATAAAAGCAAATCACTATCACCTTGGGAAAAAGATAGAACGTGTACGCAGACTTCGCGGTATGACTCAAACGGAGCTAGGCCAATTATTAGGAATAACCAAGCAAGCTGTTTCAAAAATGGAACAAACCGAGAAAATTGATGATGAACGATTAGAAAAAATAGCCTCTGCATTAGGAGTTACTACCGACGGATTGAAAGAGTATAACGAAGAAACGGTTTTATATAACACAAATAATTTTTACGAGAATTGCGGTGTAAAAAATGCAATTGGTAATAACCAAACATTCAATAATTTTCCCATAGAACAAACGATTGAACTCTTTGAGAAACTGTTAGAGAAACAGAAAGAACAATTTGAGAGCTTAAAAAAAGAGAAATAGATGACCTTTATAAAATACTCAACTTCGTTTATAACAATTATTTCCCTAAGGGAGTTGTAGATGAATTGATTTCCTCAAAGAACAAAGAAATTGATTGGCTAAAAATAGAGATAAAGAACCTTAAACAAGAAAGAGAAACCTTGCTGCAAATAATTAGGGATATGTATTGAGTATCCCTAATTACCAAATGTTGATAAGAAATCCCCATAACATACAAATAAAACAATCCCAACGCTTCCCATTCCCAAAATAAAGTCCTACTTTTGTGAAGAATTCTGTTTGCAATATTTACAACAGTATTTCACAAATAAAATAAACCCTACAAAATGAAAGAAGAACCCGACAGTCTGTCTGTCCCTTACAATTTTGCCCGTTGTTTCAACGCTCAATGTCCACAAGCCTCCAAATGCCTGCGCCACATAGCTACACAACTTGATACAACAGATTACCTTTATATCTCCATCGTTAATCCGGCACGTTATCCTGCGGATGGAAACCAATGCGAATGTTTCAAAACTACAGTAAAAGTCCATGTGGCATGGGGACTTAAACAGTTGCTTAACAGAATCCCCTATGAGGATGCAGTCAGTATCAGAATACAATTAGTAGGACACTATGGAAAAACGGGATATTATCGATTCTATCGTGGAGAACGGGGGCTTATGCCTAAAGACCAAGCCTACATCAGACAACTATTCCGCAATAAAGGGATAAAAGAAGAGCCAACTTACCAACGCTACACAGAAGAATATATTTGGTGAGTTGCTGTCATCTGTCACAGTTTAGGGGTTAATTGTTTAGTAATTAGCCGATAAGACTGTGACAGCAAGGGGTGACGGCAGGGTGATGGCATTTTTGCCGTCACCTGGTTATTAGTCTTACAACATGATAGAGTGTACCGCTACGCGTATGTTTGGAAGGTATTTCTTGCTTTTTCAGTATTCTTCCGAAGGAATTAACCCTCTTGACAGACATCGGGATTGAACTGCCTTTTTGAATATCTTCCATAATCTCCGCTGGAGACAACCACTCCCCTTCTTCAGGCTGTGCGGCACGAAAATAACGGAAGAAAAGTTGCTCTTCCGGCGGGACTTGTTCAAATTCACGGTTGTTTTCCACCATGATCTTTTCTTCCTCCTGGTCGAACCAGTAACGTTCGCCATGTTCCAATTCGTACATAGCTTGTGCGTAAAGCTGCTCATAGTCTATCGGACGGTTGGTGTCAATCACTCCGGTCACTTCGATGCAAATAAAACGACGACTGCCGGAAGGGTCGGTCAACAAGTCTTTTTGGTTGCTTGTGGCTATGAATGAGGCGTAACGACGCATTTCAAGCACGGCACTGCCATGAGGTTTCTTCACATTCAGTACAGGCTTTTGCAGAATATGTTTCAGGAAACCTTGTTGTGTCGAACTTACCTGGTCAAATTCATCGATATTGATAAGCGCAAAACGATTGAGGTAAAGTTCGGCATCTTTCTTCCGGGAAAAATCAATGCTGTCGGTATAGTAGGAACGCTCGGAAGGGGGCATTATGCTCCGGCAAAAGGTAGATTTACGTGTCCCTTGCGGTCCGACAAGTAAGGGCGAAACACTGTTCGCATACTTTTTATC
Organism: Bacteroides sp. AF32-8BH; assembly: GCF_003435205.1. NCBI lineage: Bacteria > Pseudomonadati > Bacteroidota > Bacteroidia > Bacteroidales > Bacteroidaceae > Bacteroides > Bacteroides sp. AF32-8BH. The sequence continues at coordinate 54,862 of NZ_QVLZ01000017.1, forward strand.
GCTTCCTTTCCAATGAGAAACCATATTGAGGAACCAACGGTGGAACAAATCCATCCAATACGGATTCTTACAAGGAACGGTGGCTGCCAATGCACGAATACGGTCTTTACCGTCCCAAGCAGGAAGCCGGTAGAGAAAATCTTCCAACGGATTGAATACAGGCACGCGGTTAGAGTAAATATAACGACTAATGTCCCTGTCCCACAACGGGATACCTTCCATTTGCGCATCCAAAGCAATGCTGTTCAGCGCACGTTTATCGAGAGGATTGAAACGGAAACGAAAAGAAAGCCTTTCACGATATTCTACCTCACCAATTTGGGTATTATGGCGGAATTCATAGCGGCGTTTCATGAATTCTTCAGTCTGCAAGGCGAGTTGCTGCTCTTTGCTTAGGCTGATATTCTTGCCGAAGCCTTTGCACTCGGTATATATATTGCCAATCATTTGCCGGATAAGTTCTTCCTGTTTATACAGATAGAAGTGGAAAACAGTACGTTTCACGACTTCTTCTTGCGGAAGTCCCGAAGCAAAACAGTTTTTGGCTAGTTGGACAACTAAAGGATGCCATGTGTCTTCGCGCAATTCGAGTCCCGCTTCCCGGAGATCGGCATACGCTTTCCGAAAAGCGGCTTCGAAAAGCATCAAGAAGGCATTTTCCGCATCATATCCCGGTACGGCACGGGTCAATGGAGATTTTTCTGCTTGAACCGATTCCCGGAAAGTGGTTTCTTCGGGCATTGATGACGGTTGGGAGAGATAAAACTGGACTGAATCCGGACGATATATGATGTCCGGGTCGTAGGATAAGCGCGAATATTGTTCCAGAGTCGGTTCTTTGGGAAGTATATCGAACGGGATTTGGGGCTGATAACATTTCACAGCCAGCCGATAAGCGTGGGCGTGGAATAGTTCCGCTTCCTCCTGTGTTTTAGGAAGGGAGTTGTCCGGTCGAGTAAAAGTAGTCCATATTTTCACTGTTTTGCCACTTGAACCCATAAAAACACAACGGGTTTGCGGTTGCTCGCAGGCTTTTTGTTTCACTAAAGCTATTTCCGACTTATTGGATAAGGGACCGACAGTTAGTTCTACAATACCGTTGTAGGTTTTCATCTGTTTCTGACCGTTTACTTTTCGGAATTCGGCGGCAGGAATTATTTGGGGAAGTTTATCGGCAAACATACACCGTTCATCGGAAAGGGTATATCGCAGATGCTCTCTGAATGTAGAAACAGGACGGGATTTTATTTCTGTCTTTATCTTATTTACCAGTATATCAAGATCCATTACGCTAAGCGCTATCGTATCTTCGTTCCTACGAAATTGAGTAATTTTCATTAATTTGATAATAATTTGTTTTGTCAGCGTCTTTGTGATCATTGAGACTGCTAAATTAGTCATAATATCCGAAACCGGCAAAGAAAACAAGTTTTTAATACAGAAAATTATTGACATATCAAGCATCTCTTTAACCGAAAGAAACGGGATTGCCACCGCCGAATTACGGGGCAAATTAGTTTTCCCTGCTTGAAACTACAGTTCCAGCTAAGGGAAACTGTAGTTTCATCGGTGAGAAACCAATGGTTTCAAGCAATTGGAACTATAGTTTCAAGCGTATGAAACTAAAGTTTCGCACATTGAAACTGTTGGTTTCAAGGCAGGACACAACTCATAAGTACGAGGATAATAAATTAAACAACTAATCCATTGATGGCTGATACTATTTATTTTCGAGCAGCGTCTTTATTTTGTCTTTGTTTTCTAGGTGACAGCATTATTGCCATCACACTGCTGTCACACTGTGCTGTCACACTATTAAATACTTATACTCTGCAAGTTAGATTATAATCCGTGACAGATGACAGATATATTTTATTTTTTATTTCATAGAGATGCTGATATGACTAATTTAATACTTTATATATCCTTCTTGTTCATACGCTTTCCCATATTTATGAATCATTGCCACCAATGGCCTTAAACGTTCGTCAGAAACCAACATAGCCCTATAACGCAAATACTGATTATCATAAAGTTGCCGGTTTCCGTCCTTGAGTCGTTTCTTCACATCTGCTGGAATGAAAAATTCCGCACGGTTGCCCAATTTGACATAGAATTCATTTAAAAAGATAGAAATGCCAGCCAAATCTATGTCTCCGAAATGAATATAACGATTGGGAATCATCTTCAGCCAGTTACACAAATCCCTTGATTGCGGATAACGGGACACGAAAAGAACTTTCATTCCTTCAAACAAGTACTTTTGGGCACGGATATGCTGGAAATTTTCTCCATTCTCTATACCCACTACTACGACATCTTCAGGAATACGGAAATATTCGTAATCCTGCATGAAAATAGAAGTGCCTTGCAAGGGAGAAAGCACACATGGTTCGCCATGAAACGTAGCTTCTATAGGCATATAACAATTGAGGAGAAAACCTTTGAACGTACGGGTATATCTCAGTTTAGAGTCCCCCGCCTTCGCCACTTGCTCCGAACGTAACACTTCATCCGGACAGTTCTTCATCTCAATCCAATCTTCCAATTCCATGCCGGAAGTATAATTCTGGGAGATGTAGATACGGCATCCTTCCGGGTCAATCATACGAAAACTACGCTTACTCCCTCGGGGAACAATAGTGATGATTCCCTCATCCATTAATCTATTTGCTATCAGTCCATCAAACTTTGTGTAAGGTATGAGCTCGCCGCCCAGCATTTTCAGAACCAGCCTCGCCATCGCCAATGTAAATAAACTGCCACTCATTTTTCTATCTTATTATAGGTTAACAATGGGACAACCTGGGTATTTGACCGCCCGTCTTTACTCAATAAATAGGTATAACGATAGTCTTCCACATTGTAAGTAGTGGGAGAACTGTTTACCAACAAAATATTCCGGCAATTGGCAAAGTCCAAAATACCTTTCACATTGTTGGGGTGTAACTTGCCTATTTCATCCATCATACAATGGATTTTAAAGTCACCAAACTTACGTGACGCCTTTTCTTTGAATACATTAATCAGCATGATATTGACCATTGCTTTCACCAGAATGTCCGTGCCGTCAGAACCTACATTGGCAATCTTCTCCACCCATCCCGTGTCATTATCATTCTCTTTCACGCGGAACTCCAGTTTGAATGTATCGGCAAGCGCCAACCGTCTGCGTCCCGGCTCGTCAAGCAGGAATTTCATAAACGACAACAAATGCCGGACAGCCACCGCATTGACATCTTCACGGGAATCCTGCGAGAACAAGTCAACCTTTCCCATATTATATTGGTTCTCATCACTAAACCGTTTAATCTCCAGCAATAACTGCATCAGTTTATCGCTGCTCTGAAGCGGGCGAAGAGCTATTTCCTTTATTACTCCGGCAAAATTCCGCTTGACAAAATCGTCGTTGATATCCTTTATTGTTCTGTGTATCTCGCTTTCATTACGGGTCAGTCCTCCCACTTCCTGCGAAATCCGGCGGATTATATCCGTATACCGTTCACTGATATGTTTCTGATAATCGGAAATCTTATCATTATCCACAAACTCGCACAAATTGGAAGCGAAATCATAGTAATCCTGTTCTCCAACCAGTTCCGTACGGAAATGAAACGTGTTTTTTGACGAGAAGTTTCCATTGAACTGCGTTACCGCTTTCTTGAATTCTTCTGTTTTTCTGATAGTGGATACGATGAGCGACTTCAACTCTTCCACAATAACATCGCAATTTTTCCGAGTAGGCTTCTCTCCTATTTCTATCACAGAAGGCGGACAAAAAGTTTCATCTTTCCGGAACATATCCACTTTATTCAACCCGTCCTCCAATAAGTGCAATTCTTTGCCAATCCGCTCGAGGTGCTCGTCCGCCCCTTTTTTCTGGACCTGCAACTTCTCCTTTTTCAGAGCGAAACGTTCGTCCAATGCAACTAGCTTCGCATCCAGTTCTTTCTTCCTGCTTCGCGTAGCAGGTTCTTTATCAAACAGTTCCTCCTTGTCTCTTTCATAATAAAGAACTTGTGGGCGGGATTTACCTATATAATCTAATTCTTTATTTATTTCGGCAAGCCTGTCATCATACTTGCGGATAGTGACCGTATCAGCACCCTTTCCATTCAATTCATTCTCCTGCGCCTGCTTCAATTCCTTTTTCCGCTCCGCTGTTTGCTGTTTCATCCGCTCTATCTCTTGCTGAACGCTGGCAACAAACTCCTCCAGTTCCTTCCGGAGTTCCGTCCTGCTGTCATTATACACTTTCCGGCAGGCTTTCAACAGTTTTTCCCGTTCATCCAAATACTTCTGCTTCTCTCCTTCCGCCACATAGAGACGGTGTCCGATTTCATCCAGTTGTGCCTTCAATTCTTCAGTACATCCTCTTTTCCATTCCTCCTCCTTCGTCTTCCATGAGGCGTAATCAGCCTGCAGGTTCTTCAATTTTGCAGGAATCTGCATTCGCTCGGCTTCCATCAGATGTTGTTCTTCCAGAATACCATGTATTTGCTTCGAATACTTCTTCTCCAAAGAAGAAACTGCTTCCCCCTCTTCTTCCGCTAGTCGGGTGAGACGGTCGGTACAAAGTTGCCGGGCAGTTTGTTGCCTATCGCGCTCCTGCTTCATTTCCTCGGGAGTGCGGACAGAACGCTCGATTGCTGTCAGATTGAGTGAAACGCCGAACAAAGTAGCTTCCTTATTCACTAATTGAGGTTGCAGTTCATTGTTGTACAACACCAGTTCTTCATCCGCCACCTTGCCTATCGTCTCCTGCCAATCCGGTTTGTTCTTCTCCAGCCATTCACACAAAGAACCTTTTCGTTTCTCAATCAAGGCGTCCAATGTTTGCAACTGTTCTTCAATCGCGCTCCGTTCTTTACGAACGGTCTCCATCTTTGTCTGAAATTCCCATTTCAATTCTTTCACTTTCCATTCACACTCCTGCCTCAACTGCTTTATTTCTCCCTGTTGCTGACGAATATTAAGTTCCAGTTCCTTGTCCTTTTTGCGCAGTTCGTTAATCCCATCTTCACAATCGGACATTTCCTTTTGATGGGGATGTTCGTATTTCACCTTTTGAAGTTTCAGGTTACACTGTGCCTGTTCGTCGCGCAACTGCCGGATACGATTATCCACAGTCTGCACTTTCTCTTCTTGCGTTGCCCTTACTTTCTCTTCTTCCACACGAAGTTGTTGCATCAATTCTTCCTGCTTGCCGGCAATCTCCGCATTCCGAGCATTTATCCGTGCTTGCTGGCTATTCTCAAAAGTACGGAAATCAGCTTCCAGTTTCTCAAACAGCAATCGGTACTTACTCAATACGTCCTCATAAGCCCTTGTCAGTTCCGATTTCATATTCCGGACTTGTTCAAGTTCCTGAATCAGTAATTCTTCGCAAGATACCCGTTTGATGATTTCTTCAATCTGCATCTGCTCGTAATGCAGACGTTTCTCACGTATCTTTTTGAGCAAATCGTTTATTATACCTATATCCCTAATCAAGCCATCACGCTCATTGGTGTACTTTTGTTGCAGTTCACCCATAAGCCGCAGCAACCGTTCACGTTCCGTCTCGGCTTTAGCCTGTTCTTCCTTCACTAACGGAATCTCATGTAAAGCCTGTTTCTCCGCAAAGTTAAGCTCCGCACGCCCTTCACCAATCTGCTTTTGAGTATAAATCAAGTCACGATAGGCGTTCATTACTTTCTCCGCCATCTTCCGGACAGGCACTTCTCCATTCTTGTTCTTTGTAAACCAAAGCATCACGTCCCTGTATTCCTGCTCGAATTCCTTTATCTGGCTACGATAGAAGTCCAAATCGACAGAAATATCCTCATCACTCATCGAACGGATAATGGTATCTTTTATAAAGTCAGCATCCAGTTTGGAATTTAAAAAGACGTTCTGTATCGTACGGGGAATATTCTGATATTTTGCACTTTCCACAATGGCAAACTTGCGGTAAGGTATCATTTCATGCTTGCGGTTATTACCGAAAATAATGTCCCGATACATTTCATAACTAGTCACTTGTGCAGTAATCTGAATCTTCGAACCGATATGTTCGCGGATGCGTCCCCACTCGGAATGTACCACATTGTGTTCGTCAATGAACCAGTCCTGTTGGAATGGCGCATCAATAAAACGGAAAAACACCCGTCCCTGGGATTTGGCAGCTACCACACAATACGCCCCATTCTCCCGCATCACTTCATAGATAATGTAAGAGTTGGCGTATGGAAAGTAAAAAGCATCGAAGCTTTTCTTCTCCTTCGGAATACCCAGTCTTAGTTTGTCAGCATTGTAAAAGAAGAGGATGGCACGGAGCAGCGTACTCTTACCGACACCTTGCGTACCTATAAAATGTACGTTCCCATCCAACTTCACTTCTGCGTATGGAATATGGGCACTGTTCAGAAAAATAATCTTATTCAGGTATCTCATCTTGCACCTCCTCTGAAATTGTGATACAATCAACCAAGTCTTCCATATAATGGAAAGCCGACAAAACTTTATATGTCCCGTCGAGTTCGTTTTCTTTCTCTATCAGTCCTATGCTCTCCAGTTCTTTCAGCAGTTTGCCGACTACCTCATCATATTTCTTCTTATCCGAAAACAGTTTGGTTGCCTTTTCTTTCAGTTCAATATCGCATCCTATCTGAATCTCAATATCAGCGGCACGGAACAGGAATCCCGGGCCGAATGCCGAATGATAGGTTTTCAGGAAACTCAGGTAATCAATCCACTTCTGAATCGCCTCCAGTTTACGTTCCAAATCGACTTTCGATTCCTTGCGGGTAAAGTAGTAATAACCGTCACCGCCTTCCAGATAGAAGCCGATACCTTTGTAATAATCATAATAATCGGGTAAATCTTCCTCAATGGCATCATACAAGCGTTTTACTTGGGTAGAGACACTGTTGGAAGAAATGAATCCCCCTTTGCTAAGTATATTAAATATCTCTTCAGTGTATTTCATGGTCATCTGTGTTTAGTATTCAGCATACGTCATTTGGCATATATTAAAGGGTATTCCACTTCGTCGGAGATTTCATAAGTATCCGTAAAGCGAAGTTCGTCGGCATACTGTGACGCCAATTGGCAGAAAAAGATTAATTTCTCTCCACGTGTCACCTCTTTCCGGTAGCGATAGTTCATCACAAAAGAGAACAGATGGGTGCTGGACGCCATAAATGAATTATGCACCTCCTGCAAGTTTACGGTATCTATCATTTGCGACTGCCCATCCAGATATCCTTCTGGAATGGCATCTGCCAGTTGTTTCATTCCTTTCGGAGAATTTCTCTGCCGCGCGACAAGTTTCTTCAAAATCTGAAAAGCCTCATCGGAAGTCCGTAGATTATCAATGGAAAGCTTGATGCGATAACCGACCTGCGGCTCCATCCAGACAGGATTTTTTTGTGCGGCAACAGAACGGATACTTGTATGTTCTTCCAACAAGAACTGGTCTTTCAAGTACTTCAACTTCTTTACTTTCTCAAAGATACGGTTCTGATAATCTATCAGATTCAGATAATGGATGATTTGTTTCTGGATTTCAATTAGGTTATGGTACGAATCATTTAGCTGAAGTTTCACGTCACTAACTACATTCCGCATTTGTACGTCCATCGCCACCCGGAAGAAAACAGGCTGTCCGTAGTCTATCAATTCCTCACTTTTACGGATCAGCAGAGCAATATTATTCCGTTTCTCATCAAGCCGGACGAGTTTGGTTTTCTTTATCTTATAATTCGGTTCGTTCTTATAAGTATTATCCATGTTCCTTTTCAAGTCCATCACATTGCGGACTGTAGTCAGAGCGATGTTTTTCAGGCAGCGTTTCACTTCACGCTGGTAGTTGTATTTACGTTGCTCGTTATTCTCTTTCAGATAATAGTCAATATTTTCATTCAGTCGCGTCAGGTAATCCTGCACGAAAGAAACATTGATTTCTTCATTTACTTCGAGCACGTCTTCAAAGAATTTCAGATAAATATCCTCCATTTCAAGAAAGTCGCCAGTGTCCCGGATAACTCCATAGTCTATCAGATAGCGGATACGCTCTTCTTTGTACTCCGTCATTTCAAGCGCATAATCATAACGGAACGAAAGAGATTTCCGTTTAGCAAACATTTCTTTCAAGAGTTCTTTCTCCCGGTCGAGACTTTTGACAAGTTCTTCTATAGAACGAAAAGTGCTCATATTAGTTTTGTCTTTTAATGGTGTGTTACTACTTCCAAATATTTACATAGTATATATTTCAGTAATAAGATATCACAAAAATAACATAAATGAAATAGTAAACCTAATTTCTGTATCAATATTTTTATTACTACAAAAATTAAGAAACTAACTCTACATATTCATTATACAACTATAAATTTCAAGTAAGAATTTGCAAAGGCAATTACTATTTATACCTTTGTGACTTCAACAAAGAATATGATTTCAATAGAGAATTAGTAACCCGTTAAAAGAGAAATTGATTATGCGTTCATTCATAGTATTTCTTTGTTTAGTCCCCACCCTCCTGTTTGCCCGACAAACTCAACTTGAGACACAGTTGAAAGAAGCCATCAAGGGAAAGAAGGCCGAAATAGGAATAGCCGTCATCATTGATGGGAAAGATACGATAACTGTCAATAATGATATTCACTATCCACTGATGAGCGTATTCAAGTTTCATCAGGCATTAGCATTGGCAGATTATATGGGAAAACAGAAGCAATCGCTGGAAACCCGGTTACCCATTAAAAAATCGGATTTAAAGCCGGATACTTACAGTCCGCTACGAGATAAATATCCGCAGGGCGGAATTGAAATGAGTATTGCCGACCTGCTAAAATATACACTCCAACAGAGTGACAACAATGCCTGCGATATTCTTTTTGATTATCAGGGAGGTCCGAATGCCGTAAACAAGTATATCCATTCACTAGGAATTCGGGAATGTGCCATTGCCGGTACGGAAACTGCCATGCACGAAGACTTGAACCTATGTTATGAAAACTGGACTACTCCGTTAGCCGCAGCCGAATTAGTGGAAATATTCCGTAAGAAGCCATTGTTTCCCAAAGTGTACAAAGACTTCATATTTCAAACAATGGTGGAGTGTCAAACCGGACAAGACCGTCTGGTTGCTCCGTTGCTCGACAAAAAAGTAACCGTAGGCCATAAAACCGGAACGGGAGATCTTAATGCGAAAGGACAACAAATCGGTTGTAATGACATCGGTTTCGTTCTTTTGCCCGGTGGACGTACTTATAGTATAGCTGTCTTCGTGAAGGATTCTGAAGAAAATAATCAAGCGAACAGTAAAATTATCGCTGATATTTCCCGTATCGTTTACGAATATGTAATGCAGCATTAAGATGGAGACAAAGACATTCGGTACGAATGAAGATTGAAACAAAGTAATAGAAATTAGAAAATTCATTTATATGAAACTACATCATATCGCTATCTGGACTTTTCGTCTGGAAGAACTAAAAGAGTTCTATGTCCGCTTCTTCGGAGGAAAAAGCAACGAAAAATATATCAATCCCAAGAAAGGATTCGAGTCCTATTTTATCTCTTTTGGAGAGGGAACAGACTTGGAACTGATGAGTCGTACAGATGTACAGAACACTCCCATTGAAGAAAACAGGGTTGGACTGACACACTTTGCTTTCACCTTCCCCAGCCAGGAAGAAGTATTACGCTTCACCGAACAAATGCGTTCGGAAGGATATACCATCGCCGGTGAACCGCGTACTTCGGGAGACGGATACTTTGAAAGTGTAGTCCTCGATCCTGACGGAAACCGGATTGAGTGCGTATATCGGAAAACAGCAAACGAATCGAAAAACAAAGCAAGACAGGAAACTGACATAGAAAATATTCCCCCCGTGACGCTCCATACAGAACGTTTATTTCTCCGCCCTTTCGAAGAAAGAGATGCAGAAACATTTTTCGCTTGCTGCCAGAACCCGAATCTGGGAAACAATGCCGGATGGCCACCCCATCGCACATTGGATGAATCCCGCCGGATACTTCATTCCACATTTATCAATCAGGAGGGGATATGGGCAGTGATACTAAAAGATACAAAACAGCTAATCGGTTCCGTAGGAATTATCCCCGATCCTAAACGCGAAAATCCGCAAGTGAGAATGTTGGGTTACTGGCTCGACGAATCTTATTGGGGCAAAGGATACATGACCGAAGCAGTGCAGGGTGTCCTCAACTATGGCTTTGAAGGATTGCGGCTTAGCCTCATCACAGCTACCTGTTATCCGCACAACAAACGTTCGCAGAAAGTACTGAAAAAGAACGGTTTCATCTACGAAGGTACACTTCATCAGGCAGAACTGACTTACAACGGAAACATCTACGACCACCAGTGCTACTACCTGCCCGGCATCTCCCAACCTACTCCGGAAGACTATGATGAAATCCTCCATGTATGGGAAATGTCCGTTCGCCACACGCATGATTTCCTGACGGAAGAGCATATCCAATTTTATAAACCACTGGTGCGGAAGCATTATCTACCCGCTGTTGAACTTTTTGTCATCCGGAATGCCAACGGAAAGATTGCCGCCTTCATGGGATTGAGCGACGAACTGATCGAAATGTTATTCGTACACCCCGACGAACAAGGAAAAGGATATGGCAAACGATTAATGGAATATGCAAGAGACAAAAAACATATGGATAAGGTGGACGTAAACGAGCAGAATGAAAAAGCACTTCAGTTCTATCTCCATTTGGGATTCCAAGTCATCGGCAGAGATGAAACGGACAGCATGGGCAAACCTTTCCCCATTCTTCATTTGCAACTGCCGGAAGCTGATTCCGCTAATAGAGATTAATTTCCCAAAAACGAAAGCTACATGAACCTACGTGCAAGATTATCCGAACGAGTACACATTGAAGATATCAGAGAAGTACTCCATTTCATACAGGACGACGAGCGTCTTAGAGAAGAAGTCTACCAGCTGATATTCGACAAAGACCACATTGTTTCCTATCAGGCATTGTGGGTATGTACTCATTTCTCCAAGGCAGATGTAGAATGGTTGAGCCGGAAACAAGAAGAATTGATCGACGCTGCCATGACCTGCCCACACTCGGGAAAACGGAGAATGATCCTGAACCTGATATGCCAGCAACCTGCCGCTGATCCGCCACGAGTGGATTTCCTCGATTTTTGCATGGAACGCATGATATCCCGCGAGGAACCACCGGGCGTACAATCGCTCTGCATGAAACTGGCTTATCAACTGACACGCTCCATCCCGGAACTACAACAGGAACTACGCACAATACTGGAAATCATGGAGCCCGACTTACTGGTTCCCGCTATCCGTTCCGTACGAAAAAACACCCTGAAAGCCATGAAAGCAAAGAAAAACAGATAATTTCTATCGCTTTTATCTCACCGTTCAATTAGAGTATATTCAGATGGAATATCTGGGATATACCCGTCACCGAAATCTGAATACCGATGCAGAAAGTGAAAAAAGCAACAAGCTTATTAATAATTTGATTTCCCACCGGTCCCAACCTCTGAATAAACCTCTGCCCTTGTGAAAGGAATACATAAAAGATGGCCGCCATACAAATAATAACAAGCGCAATGACTAAATAATTAATCCCAGTTTGCAACAATTTACCTTTAACACTGGCAGACGCCATCAAAGTAAAGATAACCGATATACTGCCCGGTCCGATACTGATAGGAAACGTGATGGGATAAAAAATCTTCTGTTCGATATTCTTCCATCTGAAACCGTCTACATTCTTACTGGCTTCTTCTTTATCAGACGAACCCGAATCGCCCAACAGCTCCATTGCCGTCTTACAAATCAATATTCCACCTCCTAACTGAATAACAGGAATAGCCAAACCGAAAATCAACAGAAACAAATGTCCTATCACCAATGTCCCTACACCGATCATTATAAAATTGAGCGTCAGCTTCTGAATGGCTGCTTTCCGTTGTTGAGGATCGAGGTCTGTAAAGAATCCATTGACGACAAAACCATTCCCCAAAGGATTTATCACCGGAAACAGCGCCATAAACGATGACGAAAATATGATGAGAAGATTACTTAATGACATAATACCTGTTTTTTGATACTTTATTAATATCTGATATGTATCTAAAACATAAATGAAACGTTATTGTTTTGAGAATATGCTTTTGCGAGATGAATCCGCATCGGTTGAATACCTCGTGAAAGCAGCTTATAATAAACCTTTAACTAGAAATTAAAATTATGTGTACAAGAGTCGTTTATTCGGGAAAAAATGGAATGGTGGTAACCGGCCGGTCTATGGACTGGAAAACAGAAATGCACAGCAATCTTTGGGTATTTCCCAAAGGTATGGAAAGAAATGGAGAAACGGGAGCCAACTCCCTGCAATGGACGTCCAAGTATGGCAGCGTGGTGACTTCAGCTTTCGAGATTGCCAGTACAGACGGGATGAATGAAAAAGGGTTGGTTGCCAATCTGTTATGGTTGCCCGAAACGGAGTATCCGGTCAGAGATCAAAGTAAACCGGGACTTGCCATTACTGCATGGGTGCAATATATGCTGGATAACTTCGCCACCGTAGACGAGGCTGTCGCTTTCATTGATGAAAACACTTTCCAAGTGGTATCGGACCTGATGCCGGATGGTTCCCGCCTGGCAACCTTGCATTTATCTATTTCCGACGCAACGGGCGATTGTGCGATATTCGAATATACGGGTGGAAAGCTGACTGTTTACCACAGCAAGGAGTACAAAGTAATGACCAACTCCCCTACCTACAACAAGCAACTGGCACTAAACGAATACTGGAAATCAATAGGAGGATTGAGCTTCCTGCCCGGAACCAACCGTCCGTCCGACCGTTTTGCAAGAGCCAGTTTTTATATCAATGCCCTGCCCCAAACAGATGATGTGAGAATAGCCATAGCAAGCGTATTCAGCGTTATCCGTAATACTTCTGTTCCTTATGGCATATCCACTCCCGAATTTCCGGAAATTTCCACCACACAATGGAGAACGGTATCGGATAGTAAGAATTTGCTCTACTTCTTCGAATCAAGTCTGACACCTAATACATTCTGGGTAAACTTACGGGAAACAGACTTGTCGGAAGGAGCTCCGGTACTCAAATTATCTATCGCCAACGGTGAAACTTATCATGGAAATGCAACGAAAGAGTTTAAACCGGCACAGCCGTTCAGATTTATGGGAGTAAAAGGATAAAATTATCCCCGGAAACGATCCATCTGAAGCACATCCCAAAAGTTTTTGTATCTAACTTTTGAGACGTATTTCGATCATTTCCGGGGATAAAATCTGTTTCTTTAACAGTTTGCCATTAATTGAAATAATAAAGGAATACAGCAATTCCTTCCAGCGCCTTCTTTGGTTGGTCTTTTATTTCGATAGCAAACTTAATTTCCGCTTTTGCCACACCACGCAGATTAGTCAGCGAGTGCAAAGTAGTCACCAGACGGATGCTCTGTCCTGACAATACAGCCTGACCGAATTTCATTTTGTCCATACCGTAGTTAATCATCATTTTTAGGTTATTTACCTGGATAATCTGATTCCACAGATAAGGAAGCATAGACAATGTCAGGTAGCCATGAGCAATCGTGCTATGATAAGGGCTGTCTACTTTAGCACGTTCCGTATCTACATGAATCCATTGATGATCCAGCGTTGCATCAGCAAAAAGATTGATACGTTCCTGCGAGAGTTCCACATAATCGGAAACACCTATCTGTTGGCCTACTAGTTTTTCGAATTCTTCATACGAATTGATAATTACTTTTTCCATAAGTCTTATCGTTTTTATGGGGGTTATTTACTATTAAATTGGGGACAAAAATAGGAAAAATAAACTGATATGCCACCAAATTTATAAATAAAAGCAAGGAATGAAGTATTTAGGTATGTTTTACAAACCGGAAGCCTGTTTCAGTGCTTCTGACAAAATACTGTAACCCCTGCCATTCAAATGTAAATCGTCGAGAGTCAACTCCGGATTCAGCCTGCCATCCTGCAATAAACGATTGAATACGTCCAGATAGACAATATCTGTTCCCTGCAATTTTTCGTGTATCTTCCGGTTAAGGATCTGGATAAATTTATTCACAGCCGTACTGTAATCATCATAATCATTACGCGGAAAAATACAGAAAAGATATGTTTTCAGTGAAGGGACGGCAAGAACCGCTTTTACATAACGCTCTACATATTCATCTATATTTTCATCGTTCAACTGATAAATATCATTGGTTCCGAATTGAACGACGACCTGGCAATCGGAAGTGTCTACCGCAAAAGACTCCACATAGGCCAGCCCTTCACCGGGAGCACCATAGTTCAGACATTCCCATTGTGGGAAATAGATATCTAGTGCCCAAAAAGCCATGTGACTGTTACCAAGAAAGGCAAATTTTGGTTTTTCTTCTATCCTATCCATACAATTTCATTCAAACGTCCACGTTATCTCACTCAAACTCTCAAACAAATATAGAATAAAATTCGCGGATTTACGTTACTTTTGCAAAGGTAATCACATTCATTCATATATATAAACCGATGATACATTTTTTCAAGAAACCCGTTTCTCACCTTGCGTTGCCGGAGAAATTCACTTATCCTTTCCATTATACACCTCATCCATTGTGTGTGTTGGCTGCGGAAGAAGTGAAAGAATATATTGCAAGCCGGAAAGAATGGCAAGAGGAATTGGCTTCCGGAAAGATGTTTGGAGTGTTGATTGTGCAAACGGACAACGGAATAACAAACAACGAAGAAAATCAGATTGGTTATCTTGCAGCTTTCTCCGGCAATCTGGGCGGAAAGAATCTGCATCCTTATTTCGTTCCTCCTGTTTATGACCTATTACAACCGGAGGGATTCTTCAAAATCGAAGAAGAACAGATTTCTGCCATTAATATCCGTATTCGTGAACTGGAAAACAGCAGTTCTTATCTCGATTCAAAAGAGAAATGGAAGATAGAAACAGAACAGGCTAAAGCTGTTTTGAATCAAGCAAAAGCGGAGCTTAAAATGGCAAAGGAGGCAAGAGAGATTCGCCGCCAGTCATCTCCCGAGCTTTCCGAAGAAGAACAAGCCTCCCTGATTCGGGAAAGCCAATACCAAAAGGCGGAATACAAACGATTGGAAAAGGAATGGAAGAAACGATTGGAAGAGCTCGAAACGGAAGTCAGGCACTTCGATATTGAAATAGAGCGATTGAAAACCGAACGAAAAGAACGTTCAGCAGCTTTACAAAGAAAATTATTCGAGCAATTCCGGATGCTAAATGCCCAAGGAGAGGTGAAAGACTTATATACTATTTTCGAGCAAACGGTTCAGAAAGTTCCTCCTGCCGGTGCGGGTGAATGTGCTTTGCCTAAGTTATTGCAATATGCGTATCTTCATCAATTAAAGCCATTGGCTATGGCTGAATTCTGGTGGGGCGACTCTCCTAAAAACGAAATCCGGCATCACGGATATTATTATCCTTCCTGCAAAGGGAAGTGCGAACCGATTCTGCAACACATGTTGCAAGGATTGGAGGTAGACGAAAATCCACTGCTGAATCCTGTTCATGAAGAGGAAGAACTGGAAATCGTGTTTGAAGATGAATGGTTGCTGGTAGTCAATAAACCGGCAGGGATGTTGTCCGTTCCGGGAAAAGCAGAGGACAGAGATTCAGTCTATCATCGTTTGAAGAAGAAATATCCCGAAGCTACCGGTCCTATGATTGTACACCGGCTCGATATGGCTACTTCAGGATTATTGCTCGTTGCCAAAACAAAAGAGGTACATCAGGATTTACAGGCGCAATTTGCAAACAGAAGTATTAAGAAACGCTATGTGGCTGTGCTGGATGGGGCGATAATAAAAACAGAGAAAGAGATAAAGCCAATAGCAGAGAAAGCTATATTAATAGCAAAGGAAACTGTATTAACGAAAAAAACAGCAAAAGCAGAAAGAACAGGAAATACAGGAAGAATCGAACTCCCTCTTTGTCTGAATCCTCTCGACCGTCCTCGGCAAATGGTTAGTAGCGAACACGGGAAAGAAGCGATTACAGAATATCAGATCATCAGTGAGTCTGAAAGAATTACCAGTGAATCTGAAAACACTTTCAACGAATCAAACAGGATTGATGAATCAGAAAGGAATATCAATGAGTCAAGAAAATACACCCGGATTGTCTTCTATCCATTGACCGGACGCACACATCAGTTAAGAGTACACGCCGCCCATCCGGAAGGCTTGGGATGCCCCATACTTGGAGACGAACTCTACGGAAAGAAAGCAGACAGACTATACCTCCATGCCGAATATATAGAGTTCCGCCATCCCATATACGGAGACATTCTCTGCATACAGAAAGAGGCCGATTTCCATAAAAAAATATGATTAAGCCATGAACCAAATTCTTTTTGAAATGTATATAGGGGTAATTACTAATTTTCAAAAAGAACCTGACTATGGACATCAAATTCCGCATTACAAAGTATTTAGCCGTATCTGCTTTAGCAATGCTGCTACTGGGAGCCTGCTCCAAAAACAATATCTACATCAACTATCCTGACGAAGAAAACAACGGAGGCTCATCCGGCTCCGGCAATGATGACAACAACGGTAATCCGACCAAAGAGAATGCGCTGATTACTTTCAGTGCTTCCGTAGAAGGACGAAACATCACACGAGCCATGTCCCCCATGGGAAAAGGACTTCAAAGCTGGTTGTGTGCCTATACAGCCAACACATCGAACAATATCACAGGCGCTCCCGTTGCTCAAGGCAACTATGTCACCTCCTCCCCCGGTGTACTGACAGGAAATCTAGGATATAAAATGTATTTGAGCAATGCTATCTATAGCTTTTATGCCGTATCATGCAATTCCACCAGCCCGGCGCCTACTTTCACCAACGGACTATCCGAACCTTTATCCAACGGAGTAGATTATCTTTGGTGGCACGCAGTTCATCAGGACATCGCCAGTTCACAGATAAATATCCCCATAACCTACCAACACGCAGCCACGCAAGTAGTTGTAGCGATCGCCGGAGGAGAAAATATCACTTTAAACAAGATACTTTCCGCTACCATCACCCCACCGAAACCGGGCGCAATCATGGATTTGTCAACAGGTATCATCACTTCGGAAGTCAGCTATGACAAAGCAGCCGATATGGGAATCAACGACTTCACCGTACAATATATCATGTTACCCGTAAAGAGCTCCTCTCCCATGACTTTGACACTGGAGCTGATGGTAAACGGAGAGAGCTTTTCACGTACCTACACCACTCCGCTCACTCCACCCAACAACCTCCTGTCAGCCGGAAATTCATACCTTTTCCGGGCAGTTATCAATGAAAACTCCATCTCATTCGCCAATGTCAGTGTGAAAGAATGGACAGAGGTAGACGAAAGCGGAAACCCGCTATACCCTGTACAAGATTAAAATATCCGAAATAAAATCAAAGCAAACCAGGTTACGCAAGCCACAAACCGGGTTATGCAAACTGCAAGTCGGGTTACGCAAGCCACCAACCGGCAATCATGCCACCGTTTGCGTAACCTGACTATTCGTAAATACCTGCTTCTTCAACCTGCGATAAACATAGATAAAGGCCGGCACGAGGAATAAGTCTGCCGCTATCCAAGCCATCGGATCACCGTAACAGACAGCAATAAAACCGAATACCGGTACGGCATAGAGACTGACAAGAATACGAGCAATCATCTCCGCCACTCCGGAGAACATGGCAAGATTGGTATATCCTACTCCCTGAATGGTATAACGCAAGATGCACAACAAACCAAGCATCGGGAAGAACATACAGGAGACATGCAGGAACAACTCGGTATCCAACAGTATTTCCGTTTCCGACGGATCTACAAAGATCAATGCAAAATATTTGGCTCCCACCATCAGAAGAACGAATGTAAATGCCGCATAAACGATCATCATCAAAGCACTCGCCTTAATTCCCAACCAGACACGCTCCGGTTTTCCTGCCCCATAATTCTGTCCGCTATACGTAGCCATTGCAATTCCCAGACTCTCGAACGTGCAGATAAAGAACATCTTGATGCGCATAGCAGACGTAAAAGCTGCCACACACGCTGTTCCCAATGCATTATTCGCACTCTGAAGCATGATGCTGCCGATAGCCGTGATAGAAAACTGCAATCCCATAGGCACACCAATGTAAAGCAGTGTCTTAGCCAGTTTCGACTGGAACCGGCGTTCTTTCGGAGTACCTTGCAATATTTCAAACTTCCGGTACATATAAATGTAGCAAAGAACAGCCGACAATCCTTGCGAAAAGACAGTAGCAATAGCAGCTCCCGCCACTCCCCAGCCAAGTACCAAAATACAGAACAAATCAAGAATGATATTCAGAACAGCCGCAAACAGCAGAAACCAAAAAGGCGTCTTACTGTCTCCCAACGCACGGATAATGCTCGAAAGAAGATTATAGAAGAAAGTACACGGCACACCAATAAACGTGACAAGCAAATAAGCATACGCCCCTTCGAAAATATTCTCCGGCGTACGCATGATCCGAAGAATATCCTCACATAAAATACAGGTGAGAAGAGCAATCACCACAGACATTCCCGCAGCCAGTTTCAGACTGACGGCCACATAACTGCGCATCGTACTGTAATCCCGCGCCCCAAACTTCTGCGCAACGGGTATTCCGAAACCTCCGCAACATCCATTGCAGAACCCGAGAATAAGAAACACCACCGATGTGCTAGCTCCAACAGAAGCTAACGCGTTAATTCCTAAAAACTTTCCTACAATTGCAGCATCAACAAGCGAATACGTTTGTTGCAACAGATTGCCGAGTAAAAGCGGCAGCGTAAACTTTAAAATGAGAGGTAATGCCGGCCCTGCCGTCATTTCTTTAGAAGTTGCCATACGTCTATGTTCTAAAATCGGATGCAAAGATACGGAAAATTCAATGAATTAGTTCTTGATTTGCGTTCCTCTTTTAGTTGACATAAATCAAAAAAATCAGTATGAGAGCATGAGTCTCCCGGTCTATCGTTTCACCAACCGTTTAGGTGAACCATGCCACGAGCATCCCAGGCAGAAGACTTCTGTCAAATCGAACCCCTCCATCGAATCTTCCGGATATTTGGGAACGACTTCACCATCTTCGAGCACATAAACCAGCAGCCTGTCACCCTGTTCATTCTTCACATACATAGCTGCAATCTTGCATTGCGGACACAATAACTTTTTCATGCTGCAAAGATACAGATTGTTTCCGTCAACCACAAACTCTTCCAACGATGTTTCAGAAGCCCGTTCATGATTTACAGTTTATCTATTCTTCCAGAATCCCGGATAAAACAACAGGAGTACACTAAACAATTCCAGACGTCCCACCAGCATCAGAAAAGAAAGTATCCACTTTGCCAGATCAGGTAAAGAATTCCACGAATATGCAGGCCCGCAAGTACCTAATCCCGGACCGACATTGCCTATACTCGAAATAACCGTACTGACGGACTCGGAAAAGCCAACTCCCAAAAACAAAAGAGCCGTCCACCCAATCAGGATCAGAACCAGATAAAAAGCAAAGAAAATCAATACGGTAGTTACGATAGAAGAAGACACCGTCTGCTTATTGATACGTACGGGAAGCACGGCATTCGGGTGGAGCAGATGTTTGAACTCATTCCGAATGGCACGTGCCACAATCAGCAACCGCATATTCTTGATACCTCCACTGGTAGAACCCGTACACCCTCCCGAAAGCATCGCAATAAACAACAGTAACCACGTGAAAGGAGGCCACATATTATAATCATCCGTAGCAAAACCGCAGGAAGTATGCACCGTAGACACCTGGAACAATGCTTTCCGGAAAGCCAGTTCCCAGTCATAATGATTTTGAAAGACGAGCGCCAACGTGATAAGAAAAGTCAAGATACCCACTGACGCCAGAAACCAGTGCAGCTCTTCATCTTTGAATAAACGACCGACTTTTCCTTTCAAACACATCAGAAACAAAGAGAAGTTGATACTGGAAACAATCATAAAGATAGCCACCACATATTCTATATACGGAGAATTCCAGTAAGATATACTGTTCTGCTTGGTAGAATATCCGCCCGTAGCAGTAGTGGCAAACGACTGGCAAATGGCATCAAACAAGCTCATGCCCCCAAACATCAATAAGACAGTTTCCGAAACTGTCAATACCAGATAAATTGTCCACAACCACTTGGCCATGACATTGATTTTCGGATGGGTACGGTCGTGCGTCACTCCCGTAGATTCAGCAGAGAAGAGTTGCACTCCTCCCGTGGTAAAGATAGGAAGAATGGCAATCGTGAAAAACACAATCCCCAAACCACCGATCCACTGCGTCAGGCTTCGCCAGAAAAGCATACCGTGGGAAAGGGATTCAATATCATCGAGAATAGTAGCTCCTGTAGTGGTAAACCCGGACATGGTTTCGAAAAAGGCATTGGTTATCGTATCAATGCTTCCGCTAAAATAAAAAGGAAGCATGCCGAAAAAGGTAAAAAACACCCATGAAAGAGTGACCACACAATATCCGTCTCTCCGGCTCATCTTATTCTCCGCTCCCCGTCCGTAGAGCAGTAACAATCCGCCTACCACAGCATTGATGATACAGGTGTAAAGAAAGTATTTATAATCACTTTCCCCGTAACCAGCCGACACTCCGGCACAAAGTAAGAACATCCCCAATTCGATAAATAGCAACATACCCAACACGCGCCCTATCATCTTCCGGTTAATCATGCTATTATTCTTACTCCGAATATACAGACTGTTATCTGAAATGTACTCTTCCATAACTCATGAATCATTTTGTATGTTCCCCTCATAGCCAAGAGTATGCCAAAATGAAAAGGATTCTGATAATTAGCTTGTAATCAATGCAATATTTTTTTCATTTTGAAAAAGTAATCTCTAAATACCCTACCAAAATGAAAGGGTGCTTTTCAAAATAGAAAAAAGAAGAAGGTGTATTTTAACAGAATACGCCTGCATTTCTGCATAATCTTCGCTATCTTTGTCATTCCAAAGTGTAAAAAAGAAAGAGATGAAAGTATCACGCATTGCGCACGAAAAGAAAACGGTAGAGTTGATGATCCGCCTCTATTGCCGGAAAAAAGAAAAAAATACAATTCTTTGTGCCGACTGTGAAGAGTTGCTCCGCTATGCCCACGCACGTCTCGACCATTGTCCGTTTGGAGAGAAGAAGAGTGCATGCAAGGAATGCACCGTACATTGTTACAAACCCGTCATGCGCGAACGAATGCGACAGGTGATGCGTTTCTCCGGACCGAGGATGTTGCTTTATGCACCCTGGCAGGCCATACGACATTTATTGAACCTATAACTTACTAAAAAAATCAGTAATGAAAAAAGCCATTATCATTGGCGCTACCTCCGGCATCGGACAAGAAGTTGCAAAATGTCTGTTACTGGATGGATGGCAAATCGGAGTAGCCGGCAGACGGCAATCCGCTCTCGAAAACCTGCAACGGGCAGCACCGGATCAGATTCAAATTCAAGCGTTGGACGTAACCCAGGAAGATGCAGGCGAGAAATTGAATATGCTCATCGACAAGGTGGGCGGCATGGATTTGTTTCTTCTTAGTTCGGGCATCGGTTTCCAGAACACGAATCTGAACATGGAGGTGGAACTAAACACAGCATACACCAATGTAGAGGGATTTATCCGCATGGTGGATACCGCTTTCATCTATTTCAGGAAAAGCGGAGGCGGCCACCTGGCAGTCATCAGCTCCATCGCGGGAACGAAAGGACTTGGAGTGGCTCCTGCCTACTCTGCCACCAAACGTTTCCAGAACACTTACATAGATGCTCTCGAACAACTTTCATATTTACAAAAACTGAATATCCGTTTTACTGATATCCGTCCCGGATTTGTTGCCACCGACTTGCTCAACGATGGGAAACATTATCCGCTATTGATGGATGCAGCGAAAGTGGGACGTCACATCGCCTGGTCACTGGAGCGGAAACAACGGATAGTAGTGATCGACTGGCGCTACCGGATACTGGTCTTTTTCTGGAAAATGATTCCCCGTTGGATGTGGAAACGGCTGCCCGTGAAAACCAATTAACACCAAAAGCAAACCAGGAAAGAAATAAATGAATAAATAGCAAGACCGGATTACTTCTTTTCCAATATTTCTACTTACATTTGTCTTGTAACATAAACTTATAATCTAACAAAAAAAGATGGAACAAAAATTTTGTCAAAGTTGCGGTATGCCGATAGACGACTCAACTTTTGGAAAAGAAACGGACGGTAGCAAGAACGAAGATTATTGCCACTATTGCTATGCGGACGGACATTTCACGAAAGAGTGTACCATGGACGAGATGATCGAGCTTAATCTGAATTATCTGGATGAGTTCAATAAAGACTCGGAAGTGAAATACACAGTGGAGGAAGCACGGAAAACGATGAAGGAGTACTTTCCACAGTTGAAGAGGTGGAAACAGTAATTGAGAAATAAAAGGAGCTTTCAGGCATGAATACATATTCAGACCTGAAAGCTTATCTACTTATTTTCTTTTATAAAATCCGTAAAGTTCGACCAGTCTTCTACACGAAACGCACGAAGATCACGAACTGACGCCTGAAACCAAGGAATACGTTTCAATGAGTCAATTGCACGAAAAAGATTTGCCATATCAGTTTTCTCTGTTAGATATACACTACCCTGCGTATTATAAAACTCATACTGACGCAACACTTTATTTATTTCAAAATAGGCATTGTTATAAGGCTCTCCATAATTGGCACGTAGGTCTGTAATGACCATATCAAAGGCTATTGCATACATACATTATCCTCATTTACAGGAATAAAATATTTCTGCTCACCAAAGAAAATACGGTTAAATTTATCACGAATCGCTATAACTAAGCCTTTGAACGGATTATGTTCAATATCAATTACTGTACCCTCTATCCATTCATCGAGTCCCGTTAATCTAGGATCCACTTTTACCTTTTCACCTTCTTTTATCATAACACTATTTTTCTTCATTGATTTCCAATTACAAAGATAATATTATTTCCTTTTCCGACGAATCAAAAGCGAGTATTTAACCATTTATTTCCGGGTGTCTTTCCAACCACTTCACTGCATAAGAGCACGTTGCTTTCGGCTTCATCCCGTTAGCTAATGCATAGGCGTAAGCAGCTTTTACCAAAGCAGCGGCAATCCCCCGCCCTTCAATGGGTTGTGGCACAATTGTGTGGATAATATCAAGAGAATCACCTATCAGGCGATATTGTACAAAGGCGGTGCGACCGTCTACTTCTGTCTTGAACAATTTTTGTTCGGGCTGATGAATAATTTCGTAATTCATAATTGCTGTTGTTTTAAAGTTGGTTTATCGTCCGTTAAATACTTTCGCTAAACAATCTTATATTATTTATTAGATGCGGATTGCATAAACTGATATATGTATATGCCTGCGATCAGAGTTGCTCGATCCACTTCAACTGGCTCGTATCGTATCCACGACGCTCGGCAGCGGTGACGAGTTTCTTCTTGATTTCTTCCGGCAGTTGGGGTGTACGGCTTAGTATCCAGAGATATTTATCAGTACTGCTGCCTACCAGGGCATAATTATAATTCTCTTCATCCAGTTCCAAGACATAATAATCAGAATAGAAACTAAGGAAGAAAGACACTTTCAGTTTGCCCGGCTGTGCGGGATCGGGTATTTTGGCATGTCCGTTGGCAGTCTTGCAGATGTCGTAAGGAGAATTACGTTTGCATCCCCGGTTCTCCACACGAATCATGCCGTCGGGACGGAGCGTGTAAGTAGCCGTGACGTCTACAAGTCCGTATTCAAAGCGATTCTCGTAGCGGGCTATTTCATACCAAAGTCCCATATACCGGTGCAGATCGAGAGAGGTAACCGTACTATGGTCCGTACCTCTGAAAAGACGTCCGACATTGGGAATGGAGAAATGAAATCCCGCCTCCGTCAGACGCGTTGGGCGGACTCTCTGGCCCGTAGTCAGGAAAGATGCCGCTTCACCATATAAGATACGGAAAATTCGTTGCGGAGCTACCATCGTTGTCCATGCCCGATAAGCCTTTCCCATCGCACGGGTGAAAGCATATTGCGAAATCTGCTGCGGAGCAACCAGATTATATACCCCATGTGTCTCTTCGTGAGTGATAAAGAACTCCATTGCACGGCAAAGATCCCGTATCGATATCCACGGAAAAGCCTGCGTACCGGGACCGATGGCGGTGGCTATCTTGGTGGCTTGCAAAGGGCGAAGCATCTGCTGCATCGCTCCCCCGTCCGGAGAAAGCACTACGCCGAAGCGTGTAATAACGAGCCTTGTAGGTTCGGGACAGTGTTTCGCTTCCTTTTCCCACGCATAGCAAAGATCGGACAGAAAACCTTCTCCACGGGTACGGGTATATTCGTCCACCTCCGCTTCCGAAGGATAATAACCTACGGCAGAAGCCGAAATCATCAGTTTCGGTTTCGTTTTGACTGCGTTCAAAGCGCGGATAATACGATTGGTTACGACAATACGACTGTTGAAAAGCTCCTGTTTATATTCCGGTGTCCAACGTTTATTGATAAGTGCACCTGCCAGGTTGATGACAACATCACAATGGGTCAGTGTCTGAATCAAATAACCGGACATACCTTCGCGAAACATCGACCTTCCCAGAGGAATGATCCGATGTCC
The DNA here is from genome assembly GCF_003435205.1 of Bacteroides sp. AF32-8BH. Taxonomy (NCBI): domain Bacteria; kingdom Pseudomonadati; phylum Bacteroidota; class Bacteroidia; order Bacteroidales; family Bacteroidaceae; genus Bacteroides; species Bacteroides sp. AF32-8BH. The sequence continues at coordinate 79,640 of NZ_QVLZ01000017.1, forward strand.
GCCCTTTTCTGTGAGATAATTAGAAAGATGTTTACCTATATATCCGGTAGCTCCGGTCATTGCTATATTCATCTTGATTCGTTGTTTATTTTAACTCTATTAGAAAAACGTATAAAATGCAAGAAAAGTTCTTTGAAAAAAGCAAAATGAGGTTATCTTTGCAAGATAGACTTAAACATTGAAGCATCCAAAAAGGTTATAAAATGAAAAGACGAATGAAAATCAACTATATTCTTACACTTATATTAGTATTTTGCATCGGCGCTTCCATCCCAATATTGACAGGCAGCAGCCAAGTGAACGAACAACATTCCGCCGAATCGGAAGTGCCTTATTGTGTCACTCCGCCTACTGTTCCCGCACAGGTCACCTTCGACGGAGAAACGATCGACCTCCGCCGCTATGACCGTCGCGAACGGATGGACCGCGAAATGATGGCCTTCACCTATATGCACTCCACCACCATGTTATTAATCAAGCGCGCCAACCGTTACTTTCCCATCATCGAACCGATACTGAAAGCAAACGGTATCCCCGACGACTTCAAATACCTGATGGTCATCGAGAGCAATCTGAACAACATTGCACGCTCTCCGGCAGGAGCAGCGGGCCTGTGGCAATTTATGCCTGCCACCGGACGGGAATTCGGGCTGGAAGTGAACGATAACGTAGACGAACGCTACCATATTGAAAAAGCAACCGTTGCCGCCTGCAAATACTTCAAACAAGCGTATGCCAAATATGGCGACTGGATGGCTGTCTCCGCCGCCTATAACGCCGGACAGGGACGTATCTCCTCCCAACTTGAAAAGCAGTTGGCAAGTCATGCCATGGACTTATGGCTGGTAGAGGAAACTTCCCGCTACATGTTCCGTCTGCTGGCAGCCAAAGAGATATTCAACAACCCGCAACGTTACGGATTCCTCTTGAAACGGGAACATCTGTATCCGCCTATTCCTTATAAAGAGGTAACCGTGAACACTTCTATCGACGATCTGAACGACTACGCAAAATCACAGGGAATCACCTATGCCCAACTCCGTGATGCCAACCCCTGGCTGCGCGACACTTCATTGAAGAACAAGACCGGAAAGACATACATTCTCTATATTCCTACACAAGAGGGAATGTATTACAACCCGCAAAAGACCGTTGCCTACAATAAACAGTGGGTCATCGACTAAAAAGGCTTTTTCTTTAATTCCGACCAAACACTATTGATATGAAACTGAAAGAAAGAATCCATCGTTTTTTGCATGACGAGAAACTGAAACGAAAGTTATACGTCATCATCTTCGAATCGGACACCCCTGCCGGGAAATTGTTCGACGTGATTCTTATCGCCTGTATTCTGGTCAGCGTATTGCTCGTCATCATCGAAAGCCTGAAAGGACTTCCCACCTATCTGACGACTCCGTTCGTCATTATGGAATTCCTTTTCACCGGCTTCTTTACTTTCGAATACCTGACGAGGATCTACTGTTCACCCCGTCCCCGGAAATACATATTCAGCTTTTTCGGTATCGTAGACTTACTGGCCACGTTGCCTCTTTACATCGGTCTGCTCTTCCCGGGCGCCCGCTATCTACTCATCATTCGTGCCTTCCGCCTGATACGTGTGTTCCGCGTCTTCAAGCTTTTCAACTTTCTGAATGAGGGGGAACGACTGCTCACTGCCTTGCGTGAAAGTAGTAAGAAGATTGCAGTGTTCTTCTTGTTTGTCGTCATTCTGGTGACTTCCATCGGAACGCTAATGTATATGATTGAAGGAACGCAACCCAACTCCCAGTTCAACAATATCCCGAACAGCATCTATTGGGCTATCGTCACCATGACTACCGTAGGTTATGGAGATATTACTCCCGCCACCGGCCTCGGAAAATTCCTTTCCGCCTGTGTCATGCTGATCGGTTACACGATTATTGCCGTACCCACAGGTATCGTATCTGCCTCCATGATGAAAGAGTATAAACGCAGGAGAGACAAAGAATGTCCCAACTGCCATCGCTCCGGACACGAAGATAATGCAGAGTTTTGCAAATATTGCGGCCATCCGTTAAATAGTGACTGAATAAGCTCTATTCCCTTTTCTGCAAAGAAAAAGACATTCACTATTTTCGTGAATTATAAATAAAACACTATATTTGCAGAAACAAATGGAATATGATTATAGAGTACGAAAAAGAGTATCTAAAGGAGTTGTATGAGGATGGTAAGTGTAAAAGCAAAAAATATCGTTTTGACGCAGCTGTTATCAAAAAGTACCAGAAACGTATCGATACTTTAATTGCCGCTACGCGGATAGAAGATTTATTCGTCTTTAATTCTCTAAACTTCGAAGCTCTTCAAGGCCGTGCAGACTATTTTTCCATCCGTATAGACTATCACTACCGGCTGGAGTTTAGAACCCGCACCGAAGGTACTGAAACTATATTAACCATTTGTATAGTAACTGACATAACCAATCATTACCAATAAAAAATCAAGTATGAATACAATAAAAAGATTACCTACACACCCAGGTGATGTGTTAAAAGAAGAATTGGAATGCCGCAAAATCTCTCAAAAGAAATTCTCGGAAATTCTTGGAGTTCCTTATACAATGCTTAATGAAATATTGAATGGAAAAAGACCTATTACCAGTGATTTTGCATTGATGGTGGAAGCAGCTCTAGACATTAATCCAGAGTTACTTATCAATATGCAATCACGATATAACATGGCTTTGGCCCGTGAAAAGAAAGCCCTTTCAAACCGACTCAACGAAATACGTAAAATGTGCGCCTCACTGTTATGAGTGTTTGCAAATACGCTCGAATAAGACAATGAAAACGCATCCCACAACATAGCAGGCAATATCTCCCCAATCGAACGTAGAACCCAGCACAATTCGGGCTACGCGGTTCGTGACACCCAATGTTTCCACCAGATGGAAGTATTGCAAGACTTCTACAAAACAGGCAAAAAGAAAGACATAAAACGGCATCCGCGGAATCCCCGTCGGTAGAAAGATACGTACAAAGCTATATACCAGCACTACAACCAGCATATCTCCGACATAGGGACGTATGAAACGGTCGCGCACATACAAAGCTATCAACACCTCAATACAGAAGATCACCAGAAAGCTGATTATATAAAAAATTCTTTTCTTCATTATTTGCTCGGTCGCGGGATTAAACATTTATTTGAATCTGCGAATATACGATAAAATGAATTGGATACGTTCAAATATTACTAAATGATTGATACAAAAAGGGGAAATAATTGTATATTTATGGTCCTAAGCATTTTTCCACAAACAATAAAAAACAGAAAGGAGATTGAACACATGATGTTGAATATGGATTTTGTAATCCGTTTATTGGTCGCCGGAATACTGGGAACCATCATTGGACTGGATCGTGAATACCGTGCCAAAGAAGCCGGATACCGCACTCATTTTCTCGTGTCGCTAGGTAGTGCTTTGATTATGATTGTTTCCCAATACGGATTTCAGGAAATTATAAAAGAAAGTAGTGTCACACTCGATCCCAGTCGGGTGGCGGCACAGGTTGTCAGCGGTATCGGATTTATCGGTGCAGGAACCATCATCTTTCAAAAACAGATTGTACGCGGATTGACTACCGCCGCAGGAATCTGGGCAACAGCAGGTATCGGCTTGGCGGTAGGTGCAGGAATGTACACCATCGGTATTGCCGCCACGGTGTTAACCCTCGTCGGACTGGAACTACTTAGCTATCTATTTAAAAGCATCGGAATGAAAAGCTCGATGGTTTCTTTCTCAACTCCCAACAAAGACATACTGAAACAGATAGCGGACAGATTCAACTCTAAAGACTACCTGATAGTCTCTTACGAGATGGAAACGCTACACACGGGCGAAGCAGAATATTATCAGGTTACGATGGTTATCAAGTCGAAGCGAAATAATGATGAAGGGCATCTGCTTTCGCTGATACAGGAATTTCCGGATGTAACGGTGCAAAGGATTGAATAAGAGAAAAGTACATATAACTCCTTTTAAAAAAACATCTCGAATGTTTCCATATATAGAACTATTTTCAGTACCTTTGCTACGTAAAAAATAAATCCATGGAGGCAAAAGCGAAATTTAAAATAGTATATTCAGAAGAAGCGGACAATTTTCTTAACCAATTGCCCCCAAAAGTAAAAGACAAAATTATCTACAACATAGCAAAGTCTAAATTTGTTATAGCCCCGGAACTCTTTAAAAAATTAGACAATACAGATATATGGGAGTTCAGGACACTCTATAACAAAAACCAATATAGACTATTAGCTTTTTGGGATAAAGTGGATGGAGTAGATACTTTAGTCATTGCTACCCATGGATTTATAAAGAAAACCCAGAAGACTCCTTCCAAAGAAATAACAAAAGCGGAAGAGATAAGAAAAATATATTTTAATTCTAAAAAATAAGAATATGGAAAAGATGAAGTTTTATACAGAAGAAGAAATTATAGATAAACATATAGGAAAGAAGGGAACTCTTGCACGTGATAAATTTGAAGAGGACTTACAATCTTTCCTTATTGGAGAAGCCATAAAAAAAGCCAGACAATCCAAAAATCTCACTCAAGAAGAACTAGGAAATCTGATAGGCGTACAAAGAGCCCAAATCTCCCGCATAGAAAGCGGGAAAAACTTAACTCTTTCCACGCTAGCTAAAGTCTTTAAAGCGATGGGTATAAGTGCCAAATTAGAAATAGACAATTTAGGGAAAGTTGCCTTATGGTGATTTTCACTTTTGCTTCTCCGTCAAATACTTCCAATAACGTACAGGCATATCCTGCCTGTGCTTTCTCGGATTCATGCGTTCTTTGATACAAATAGCCTTGAAATATGTCTTCCAAAGTTGTTGGAAAAGCTTCTCATCCTTGTCCATCAGGCTTTCATCCAGCATCCCCGTAATCAAATGGGATTCACGGCTGTCATCATCAAACGAGATAGTTGTCACCTTCTGCAAATCATAATAAAATCCGTAACGGCGTTTCATGTCGTAAATAATCCACTTCTGATCGGCAAAACGGTCTTTGAAATGGTGAACGGTCAGCGGGAGTGCATTATACTGTGGTTCGAAAGCGGCAAAGAATGTACCGTCGGCAGCTTTCTGGAAACGGACAAATTGCATCAGGTGTACGCGTTCGCCATCCACCTTCTTCCATATTTGCGCTAATTGCAAAACGTCCGGATCACCAAAATTGGTTTCAATAGAGCGGGGGGCATCGATTGCTTTACGGATATATCGAAAAATAAGTATTCCTATTTCCGGAAGTTCCGACAGCCAACTTTGCGTGAGGCAACCCAAAGCAGAAGAGGAAACTTTCTTCTGCAATCCCCGCCACACACGCCCGGCCTTTTCTTCATCGGTCACTACCGTATGCAGCTCATCACAAAATAAAGGCAAAGCATCTCCTTCCGACAACAAAGCATCGGGAAAAGTCTTGCGGAAATAGGCGTCGAACACAGCCGTCAGCAGCCCATCAAAGGTTTTATCGTAAATATAAACATTCATAAAAAACACCAAGCATATTTACTATTCGCCAAAATCAAGCAACAGCTGACGTTCATCCACTTTCTTTTTCGGTTTCGGCAACAATAAGCTGCGCACCCGTTGCGGAGAAAGTTCGTTCACTGTCTGCATCTGGAGAGGCAGTTCTTTGCAAGTGATGAAATATTGCGCTTTCTTCATCACCACTCCTATCTTCTTCAGTTCATAAAATCCCAGCCGCGAAAAACGACGGGAAGCAACAATCAGTTTCGCCGACTTCACCCCTACTCCCGGCACACGGAGCAACATTTCGTAGTCTGCCTTATTGATGTCGACAGGAAACTGTTCGGGATGGCGCAAAGCCCACGAAAGTTTCGGGTCTATTTCGAGATCGAGATCCGGATAGGAATCATCCACAATTTCATCTACCTTGAATTGATAAAAACGCAATAACCAGTCAGCCTGATAGAGCCGGTTTTCACGTACCAGAGGCGGCTGTTTCAATGCCGGAAGGCGCTTATCATACGTATTCACGGAAACGTAGCCCGAGTAATAGACACGTTTCATGGTGGGGCGCCCATAAAGTGCCGACGAAAGAAAAAGAATATCTTTATCCGATTCGGAGGTAGCTCCCACAATCACCTGGGTACTTTGTCCCGCAGGTGCGAAACGCGGTGCGTGGCGAAACTTCTGCCGTTCTTCTTTACTCTCCAACACGCCTTGTTGAATGTATTTCATCGGAGCAAATACGCTTTTATGGTCTTTTTCCGGTGCAAGCAGTTTCAAATTTTCTTCTTTGGGAATTTCGACGTTGACGCTAAGACGATCGGCATACAATCCGGCTTCATTCACTAATTCGCGACTGGCTCCGGGAATACTCTTGAGATGGATATAACCGTTAAAACGGTATACTTGCCGCAAATCTTTGGCTACACGCACAAGTCTCTCCATTGTATAGTCCGGATTACGGACCACTCCGGAGCTAAGAAACAGCCCTTCGATATAGTTACGACGGTAGAATTCCATCGTCAGCTCCACCAATTCCGAAACGGAAAAGGTAGCGCGGGGAAGATCGTTGCTACGACGGTTGACGCAATAGGCACAATCGTAAATGCAATAATTGGTAAGCATGATTTTCAATAGCGAGATACATCGACCGTCCTCGGCAAAACTGTGGCATATCCCCCATCCTCCCACAGTGTTTCCCAGCGTTCCCGGCTTATTGGAACGCACCGTACCACTGGAAGAACAGGAAACATCGTACTTGGCAGATTCTGCAAGTATCTTCAGTTTAGCTAAGACGTTTTCGTTCATCATTCCCGATCTTGATTCTTTTCGCAAATATACGATTAAATTTGAGATGCGTATAGAAGAAAAAAGTTTGCCCCCCTACAAATTGCAAATAAATCATTTAAAAGAACCACAAAAATATAAAAAGCCCGGACTTACATCTTGGGAGACATCTCTTTTCTAAAAAAGCGATTCACCCAAACGAACCGCTTTTTATGCTATAAATAATTGCCACTATCCGTACTAAAACAATAAAAAGTCATTCCGCATTAAAACAAAAAGAGGGCATATCGCTTCACGATATGCCCTCTTTTTCAATATCCTAGTAGTCTTCTAAATTATTTTTTAGAAGCTTCCAAAGATGCTTTACGGAATTCTTTCATTGCTTTTTCGATTTCCAAAGAAGCTTTACGAGCGCGAGTTCCTGCTGCTTTGTTACCGTTTTCGATCTGTGCGTTAGCATCTTTTGAGAAGTCAGCATAAAGAGCTGCTACCTTTTCTACCAATTCTTTCATAATCCTTTTATTTTTTTCGTTAATAATGTGCCGCAAAAATACACTGTTTCCCGAAATAAAAGCATAAAATCAATATTTTTTTTGAAATAATCTTCGAAAAATATCTAAAAAAGGGGCTTTTTACCTTTTTTACCTACCTTTGTAGCCATGAAACTGCTTACAGATACCGATTATATACATGCACTGATTGCTGAAGGAGAGCACCAGCAACAGGACTTTAAATTCGAAATTTCCGACGCACGCAAAATAGCCAAAACACTTTCGGCTTTTGCCAACACGAACGGAGGACGATTACTTATTGGCGTTAAAGACAATGGTAAAATCGCAGGAGTACGCTCCGAAGAAGAAAAATATATGATTGAAGCCGCCGCACAACTTTATTGCGTGCCGGAAGTGGAATATTCTCTGCAAACATACATAGTGGAAGGACGACAAGTGTTAGTGGCAACCATCGAAGAAACTCCACATAAACCGGTTTACGCCAAGGACGAAACCGGAAAGCCCCTAGCCTATCTCCGCATCAAGGACGAAAATATTCTGGCAACTCCCATACATCTCCGTGTATGGCAACAGAGCGATAGCCCCCGTGGAGAACTCATCCGCTACACCGAACGTGAACAGCTCCTGCTCGATCAACTGGAGCACGGAACTTTACTCTCACTCAACCGTTACTGTCGACAAACCGGACTTTCACGACGTGCCGCTGAACATCTGCTCGCCAAATTTGTTCGTTATGATATTGTGGAACCTGTATTCGAAAATCATAAATTTTACTTCCGAATAAAAGACGAATAACCACAAACAATGCTTTATACTTAATACTTAACTATGACTTTTATCAACGAGATTAATGACATACTTTGGACGTATATTCTAATTATTATGTTATTAGGATGTGCTGTCTGGTTCAGCATACGGACACGCTTTGTACAATTTCGCATGATCCGGGAAATGATCGTGCTGTTAAGCGAATCCGCCGGCAAAGGAAAACAGGGAGAGAAACATGTATCTTCTTTTCAGGCATTCGCTATTTCTATCGCCAGCCGTGTGGGTACGGGGAATCTTGCGGGAGTGGCTACTGCCATTGCCATCGGAGGTCCCGGGGCTATTTTCTGGATGTGGGTCATCGCACTGTTAGGGGCTTCGAGTGCTTTCATAGAGTCTACTTTGGGACAATTATACAAAATACGCGGAAAGGATTCGTTCATCGGAGGACCTGCTTATTATATGAAGAAAGGGTTGAAACAACCGTGGATGGGAATGCTTTTTGCCGTATTAATAAGCATTACTTTCGGGTTTGCTTTCAATTCTGTACAGAGTAATACGATCTGTGCTGCGGCAGAGCATGCTTTTGGGTTCAATCATATTATATTGGGAGGTGTGCTGACTTTGCTGACATTGCTTATCATCTTTGGAGGTATTCAACGCATTGCCCGCGTCAGCAGTATTATCGTGCCTGTTATGGCTTTGGGATATGTAGGGCTGGCACTGGTTATTGTTGCACTCAATATCACTCATTTACCGGGTGTTATCGCACTGATTGTCAGCCATGCTTTCGGTTGGGAGCAGGCATTGGCAGGAGGAGTTGGTATGGCATTAATGCAGGGCATCAAGAGAGGACTTTTCAGCAATGAGGCCGGTATGGGTTCGGCCCCGAATGCGGCTGCCACGGCTCATGTCAGCCATCCCGTAAAACAAGGGTTGATACAGACTTTGGCGGTATTTACAGATACATTATTGATATGTACCTGTACGGCTTTTATCATCCTCTTTAGTGGGGCTCCTCTGGATGGTTCGGCTAATGGAGTGCAGCTGACTCAACAGGCGTTGACAAACGAAATAGGTTCTTCGGGCAGTATCTTCGTTGCCGTAGCTCTTTTCTTTTTTGCTTTCAGCAGTATTCTGGGGAATTATTATTATGGTGAGGCTAATATCCGTTTTATCACTCACCGGAAATGGGTACTTCATGGTTACAGGATATTGGTGGGTGGTATGGTACTCTTCGGTTCACTTGCCACATTGGATATGGTATGGAGCCTGGCAGATGTCACGATGGCGTTAATGGCTATCTGTAATCTGATCGCTATCCTTTTCCTCGGAAAATATGCTATCCGTCTGCTAAATGATTACCGCGCGCAAAAGAAAGCTGGCATCCAAAGCCCTGTTTTTAAGAAAGAGACAATACCGGACATCGAAAAGGACTTGGAATGTTGGTGAAAACCAACTGTTTTTGTACCTTTGCACGCAAATTGACAGATGGTAGTTATGTTATATACCTTCCACACGCTCAAATAGTAAATTGTAAATAATAAAATTGTAGAGATAACAATGGGCTTATTTGGTTTATTCAAGAAAAAATCCGATGAAACGAAAGTCGGCAATGTAGAAGATTTCATATCACTGACACGGGTGTATTTCCAGTCAGTTATCGCCACAAACCTCGGTATCACTAATATCCGCTTCTTGCCGGACGTAGCTAACTTCAAACGTTTGTTTAAAGTTCCTACTCAAAACGGTAAACTGGGATTGGCCGAAAAATCTGCTGCGCGCAAAATGCTGATGCAGGATTATGGGTTGAACGAGAACTTCTTTAAGGAAATCGACTCTTCCGTGAAACGTAACTGCCGCACTCAAAATGATATTCAATCTTATTTGTTCATGTATCAGGGATTTTCCAATGATCTGATGATGTTGATGGGAAATCTGATGCAGTGGAAGTTTCGTATGCCGTCGATCTTTAAGAAGGCTTTGTATGGTATGACACAGAAAACGGTACACGATGTTTGTACCAAGACAGTGTGGAAGGCTGATGATGTGCATAAAACGGCTGCGACTGTTCGCCAGTACAAAGAGCGTTTGGGATACTCTGAACAGTGGATGACGGATTATGTGTATAATATTGTTCTTCTTGCCAAGAAGGAGCCGAAACGGAAGAATGACGACACGGAAACGAAAAAATAAGTCGCTTTAAATGTTAGAAAATCGTAAAGATTAATAGGATAGAAAAAGCGGGGGTTTTGTACCTCCGCTTTTTTTGTTATCTTTATGTACTTTTTTCTTTTGTCTTGATACAAAAGAAAAAATCAAGGCTGCGCCTGCCCGGCTACTCCGGTTTCATTCCCGTCTAAAGGGTAGAAACTCGCTTCGCTCAAACAGTCTGCCCTTCTTAACGCCGGTAATAAAACCTTCGCTTGACGCCGTGCAGACGAGGCCGGAGGGGGACTATGCGGTGTGGTAGTATATTATAATAATTAAAAAATAGAGAGATTGCTTATGAAACAAAAGAAAATGCTTGCGCTTACTTTTTCACAGTTGAAACAAATCTATAATCAAGAAATTCCGGAAGTGGTGGAGATAGCTGATAAGAGCTCTTCTGTGGAAGAGTTCAAGGCTGGGATGCTGCGTTTTTTGGAAATTTGCAGGATAGAAAATGAGGCTGCGGAGGAGGCGAGGGAGCAAATTCGACTCTTACTCGATTATGATGGACAGAATGTCCATGAACTGTCTACTGGACAGGATATGTCAGTACAGACGATTCGGTTGCTTTATGAGTTTCTGACGGGAACGTTGGAAAATATGGAGATACCGACGGATTTGTTTATTGAAATTTTTCAGATGTTTAAACGGGTGAAGGAAGAGGTTGTACCTTTACCATCGCCGCAACGTATCAAAAGTCGGAATGACCGGTGGGAAACGGGATTGGATGAAGAGGTACGTGAAGTGCGGGATGAGAATAAGGAGCGGATGTTGCACTTGTTGATTCAGAAGATTGAAAACAGGAAGTCGAAGCCTTCGGTGCGTTTTCACTTTGAGGAGGGAATGAGTTATGAAGAAAAATACAGGTTGGTAAGTGAGTGGTGGAACGATTTCCGCTTTCATTTGGCAATGGCTGTGAAAAGTCCGGGCGAGTTGAATCGATTCCTGGGAAATTCACTTTCGTCAGAGACTATGTATTTGCTTTATCGTGCCCGGAAGAAGGGTATGCCGTTCTTTGCAACTCCTTATTATTTATCGTTGCTTAATGTAACCGGATATGGGTATAATGACGAGGCTATTCGGAGTTATATTCTGTATTCTCCACGTTTGGTGGAGACGTATGGAAATATTCGCGCGTGGGAGAAAGAGGATATTGTAGAAGCCGGGAAGCCTAATGCTGCGGGATGGCTTTTGCCGGACGGGCATAACATTCATCGGCGGTATCCGGAGGTGGCTATTCTCATTCCTGACACTATGGGACGGGCTTGCGGAGGACTTTGTGCTTCCTGTCAGCGTATGTATGATTTTCAGAGCGAGCGGTTGAATTTCGAATTTGAGTCTTTACGCCCGAAGGAATCATGGGATCGTAAGTTGCGTCGGTTAATGGCTTATTTTGAAGAGGATACGCAATTGCGGGATATTCTTATTACAGGAGGAGATGCGCTGATGAGTCAAAATAAAACGCTTCAGAATATTCTGGATGCGGTGTATCGGATGGCGGCACGCAAACAAAGGGCGAATCTTGAACGCAAGGATGGAGAGAAATATGCGGAATTGCAACGGGTACGGTTGGGGTCACGTCTGTTGGCTTATTTGCCGATGCGTATCAACGACGGGCTGGTTGATGTTCTGCGGGAATTCAAGGAGAAAGCATCGGCTATCGGTGTGAAACAGTTTATTATACAGACTCATTTCCAGACACCGCTGGAGGTTACTCCTGAAGCTAAAGAAGCGATCCGGAAGATTCTTTCTGCGGGATGGATTATTACGAATCAGTTGGTATATACGGTGGCTGCTTCACGTAGAGGGCATACGACCCGGCTTCGTCAGGTGCTCAATTCGTTGGGGGTGGTATGTTATTACACTTTCTCGGTAAAGGGATTCAATGAGAATTATGCAGTATTTGCACCCAACAGTCGTTCAATGCAGGAGCAACAGGAGGAAAAGATTTATGGCCGTATGACACCGGAACAGGCGGAGGAGTTATATAAGATATTAGAGACGAAAGTAGGAACAGAAGAGGAGCCTAAAGAGGATGTTGCCAAGCAATTAAGACGCTTCATGAGAAAGCATCATTTACCTTTCCTTGCCACTGATCGCAGCGTATTGAATTTACCGGCTATCGGTAAAAGCATGACTTTCCAGTTGGTGGGACTAACTGAAGAAGGAAAACGAATTCTACGCTTCGAACATGACGGTACTCGTCATCATAGCCCGATTATCGATCAGATGGGGCAGATTTATATTGTAGAGAATAAATCGCTAGCTGCTTACCTGCGCCAGTTAGCCAAGATGGGAGAAGATCCGGAAGACTATGCTTCTATATGGAATTATACGAAAGGAGAAACCGAACCTCGTTTCAGTCTTTACGAGTATCCTGATTTCCCCTTCCGCACAACAGATAAAATGAGTAATTTAAGTATTAAGAATTAGGTATTAAGTATTAATCGACAAGCATCAACTAACAAGTATTAATCAACGCCTATCAAGTATAAACCAGCGGCTTCGGTAATACTTATTACTTAATACTTGTTTCTACTACTTGTTTCCTACTCTTTTACCCGTATTACTATATTTGCAATAATTGCAGTTAGGCCTCCGGTGGTAATCCCTGAAGAGAAGATACTTCGAATTGCTTCCGGGGCTTGTTGTAATACGTCCGGCATTAGTTCTACCCCTAAGCCTAAGGAGAGGCTGACTGCTAATACCAAAGTTTCTTTACGGCCTATTTCTTGTGAGGAGACAATACGGATTCCCGCCGCTGCTACTGTGCCGAACATTAGTAAGGTTGCACCGCCCAGTACAGGATCGGGCATTAAGGAAAATACGGCACCTACGATGGGAAATAAACCCAAAAGGACGAGCATTGCTGCGATATAATAACCAACATAACGGCTGGCTACTCCGGTCAGTTGGATAATACCGTTGTTTTGTGCAAAGATGGAGTTTGGAAAAGAGTTGAATACACCGGCGAGAAAGGAGTTGAATCCATCTGCCATTACTCCACCGGAAACCCGTTTCAAATAGGAATCTCCTTCAATGGGAAGTCCGGAAATCATAGAGTTGGCAGTTACATCACCTGTTGCTTCAATGGCAGTTATCAAGTAAACCAGACCAATGGCTATAAAAGAAGACACATTGAAATCAACACCATATTTAAAAGGCTGGGGAATATTAAAACTCATCAGCATTTCCACATTCAACGCACTCATATCCACTTTTCCCAGAGCAAATGCCAAACCATAGCCAAGGCAAAGTCCGAGTACAATGGAACTCATACGCAGGTATTTGTTCCCGCAACGGTTGAAAAACAAGACGCTAAGAAGTACCAGTGCTGCAATAGACAGGTTTTCCCACGTAGCAAACGTACCATTATCCATAGCTGCATATCCGCCTCCGCAAGATACGATACCTACCTTTATCAGACTCAATCCGATAAGCAGCACGACAATACCGGAAACCAGCGGAGTGATAATATTACGCAGATATTTGAATGTGCGGCTGACAATCATTTCGATAGGCGCAGCAGCCATACAGGAACCGAAAATTAACGGTAATCCGCCTACCATCCCTGTGGCAATGATAGGGCCGATAAAAGAAAAACTGGTTCCCTGGATGCAGAGCAGTCTTGCTCCTATCACACCAAAGCGGCGGCATTGTATAAAGGTAGATACTCCCGAAGCAAAAAGAGACATGGAAACCAGAAAGCTTGTCTTTTCTACATCAAGTTTCAAGGCACTTGCGATGATAAGCGGAGGTGTAATGATCGCTACGAAAATAGCCAAAAGATGTTGTAAAGCCGCAAACAAGGCGTCTTTAAAAGGGGGACGGTCTTCTACGCCGTAGATTAAATCAGTTTTCATTTAACAGGGTTTCTATATATTTTTTTAAGTTCCGCAGAGGGATAAACAGAGATTATTCTGAAGTCCGGCTTCTTTTAGTCCGACTTTTTTTAATTCTATTTCTTATAATCCGTTTTTTAGTTCAGCGTCCATTTCAGAGCGAGTGTCGGGATAACATAAAAGCCATCACGACCGCCGAAGTCATTACTCAATTCGACTTCGGAGCCAACACTAAGATTGAAATTTTTATTTACTCCTTTGATTTTGTTTAGGTTTACCCAGAATTGTGGTTCGGAGAGAAAGATAGTCTTTCCATAGTTGGTTTCTTCGCGCCACCAGTCGGCAAAGCCGGAGAAAGTGAGCAGATTGCGGCAGAAATTCACGTACCACGTACCTGTCAGCTGGAAGTTGTTGGGCGATTGGTGTTTCTGAATATACTTATACATAGCAGTCAGCGTAAAGCCTTTGGAAAAGGAAGCATTATTAAAAGTGTAGGTAGCTCCTGCCAGATAAGCATTTTTATAAGACATGCCTTTCGATAATCCACCGTTATATTCAAGATGTGCAGAGAAAGGACCTTTCCAGAATTTTAGTTCACGGGCTATTTCCCAATAAGCGGAAGCGACACCCTCGGAAGTGTAATCCATATCAACAAAGAAATAAGTGCTTCCCCAAGTATCAGGATGAAACTTCTCCACAGTGGAGGTGAACAGCGGGCGACCTTGCAAATCTTTATCATACAAAGAACGTCCGAAATCATAATGTAGCTGAATGTTTTGCGCCTGCAATCTCGGTACGCCAGAGAGCAACATACAGAGGAAAAGAGCAGAGATAATCTGTTTCATAAGCAAATGTGTTTAAATGAAGATGCAAAAATAGTTAAAGCTACACATATAAGCACATTACTTCTGTCTTTTTTTATTCCAGGTTATTATCTCCCGTATCCCACCAGAGTCTTGTACCTCCATGGTCATCTCCGCCTAAAGCCTCGACAAGAGCAGAATATTGCTCCGGGTCTTCTGTCTGCAATGTACCTGGGAAATTAAGACGGCGCACCATGATCTCCGTGTCGATGCATCCGCTCCTACTATGATTGAATCGAACGGGAAATAAACGGGGATATCCCGTTCGTCTTTGTTCGGCCCAAGCTTCGCAACCTTCCGGGAACATGGCAATCCACTTCTGCGTGATAATCTTCTCCAGTTTTGTCTCCTTATCATCCTGCGGATTCCATTTGGGAGTGACTTTACAACGCGCTTCTATATTATTTTCTTCATCATAAGTGTCTATAAAGTCGGAAGCTGTCAGCTCACTTTTCAGGTAATCCTCCACCCCATAAATTCCCCATTGATGAAAAGAGGTAGTTACGCCGTTCCGGTAACAAGCTTCTTCATCTTCATCGGTCCACCCGCGCAAAGCGGCTTCGGCACGCAGAAACCAGACTTCCGAAGCAGTCATCAGAGGCGCATCGGTGCTTTGCAGGACAAACAGCTTCGACAATCCGGAATAATGACTATGAGCAAAACATGTCCCTTGACGAATTCCACGATATTGTCCTTTCAAAGCTTCATCCGTACAGTGTTCGAAATAAGCTCCAAGACGAGGATCATCATATCCGACCAAGATTGATTCCATGTTAGCACTCATGTAAGTTTCATTCCACACACGGTTAAGTTCTCCCAATGGATTGGTATATCCGGATTTGGTAGAAACGATTGCTCCGCCTGTTTCCGCTTCAAAGAAGCCATAATCGTTTTCTTTTATTTTCTGTATTTCAGCACAAGCCTTATCGGGAGCAACAGAGGCAATACGCATTGCCAACCGCAAACGCAACGAATTGGCAAACTTCACCCAGGAAGCGTATTTCCCATCCAACAAAATATCAAAACGTGCAAATCCATTGGATTCCGGTTTCTCATCTATATAGTTGGTGAGAGCAACTACAGCAGAATCGAGTTCATTGAAAAACTCATAATAGACATCCTCTTGTTTATCCGGACGGTAATGTTTTTCGGCATTAGCAAAATTCTTATAAATGATAGGACCATAATAATCCGTCACACGATGCATCGCTTCCACCTTTAATATTTTCGTTATCCCGAACAGAGCAGGATGTGTATTTCGGGTAGCATTCTCCGACTGATATATCTGTGGGAAAATATAAGAATACATGTGTGTCCACATGGCGCTATTCCAGCCGTCCTGCATATTATAATCGGAATTATGCGAGCCCCCGTTCAGAGGTTTGCCGTCATGCATATACCCACTGAACATGTCCGCGTTCAGATTCTGTATCAGTTGGAAAGGCCAGTTCTTTCCTTTTCCGTAGTCGTAATTAAAATAAATACCTTGCTGAATAATTCCCAAACGGATTCCATAGCCATTGTCATCAATAATCAAGTCATCATCCGTGATACCGGACAAATCGGTATTGTAATCACGGAAATTACCGGTACAAGCTACAGAGAACAGCAATACCCCCAACAAATATAGATATACATATTTTCTCTTCATTTCTCTCTCCTGCCTTTAAAATTCACATTTCAGAGTAAAGCCCAGACTACGGGTCGTAGGCATTCCGAACACTTCAATTCCTTGATTATCATTTCCGGTAGAAAGTACCAGATCCGGATCAAAAGGAGCTTTCTTATACAAGAAACATAGATTGCGAGCTACAAACGAAAGCTGAACATCTTTCAGTACCTTCGTTTTCTGTATCCACTTCTTGGAGAAATTATAGCTCAATGATACTTCACGCAACCGTAAATTCGTAGCATCATACATATAATATTCCGTCACCCCGGCACGCCCGCCTACTATTTTATAGAATCCTTTCACATTGTCTATACGCTGACCGTCGAGCATTACATATCCCCTGTCACGCGCATCGGCCGTTATTTCAGATACTCCATAAAGATCCATTTCCGCCTGTGTCTGCGAAAGGACTTCACCTCCGTAGCGCCAATCAAGCAGAAAATAAAGGGTGAAGCCTTTGTAAGAGAATGTATGATCCCATCCCATCATAAAGACAGGGTTGGCATTTCCTACTTTCACCGTATTCCCATCGCCCTCCACCAATGGAAGTCCTTTATTATCACCCTCTGTTTCGTAAACGATATTGCCTGCATCATCACGCACAAAAGCCTTACCATATATATCACCGATAGAACCGCCTTTAATAAGTTTCATGGCATAGCTGGAAGAAAAACTGGTAGGCCCGTAAATCATTTCTTTCAGATCTTCGTGCAACTTCACTATCTTATTCTTATTGGTAGAGAAGTTTACAGAAGTTTTCCAGTTGAAATCAGGAGTTAATACGGGAGTTCCATTCAGTGTCAATTCCCATCCCCGATTCTGGATATTTCCGGCATTTACATATCGGTAAGCATACTTATCACCTGCAAGTGCGGGAAGTTTGAAGAATTGATTATAAGTATTGGTACGATAATAAGTCAGATTAACCCCTAAACGGTGTTGAAAGAATCGCCATTCAGTTCCAAATTCGATGGCATGAGTCATTTCCGGCTCCATTTCCTTGAAAGGTGCGGCGTCATTCGCCTGTATCTCGCCACCGGCATTGATCTGCGAAGAGGGATTAGTGATAAATGGAGGAATATCATTCCCTACTTTACTATAAGCGCCACGCAATTTTGCGAAAGAAACCCATTCGGGTAACTTCACCCATTTATCAAGTAGCATGGAAAGCCCTACAGAAGGATAAGCGAATCCGGATTTTTCATGGCTGGTATAAGACAAGGTTGACGCCCAGTCATTACGGGCCGTCAAATCAAGAAACAATTTTTCCTTATAACCGATCTGTGCCGTACCGAATATAGATTGCAACTGACGGCGTTGATCTATTCGCTGGTCAATACTGGCAGAACTGTTCATGACGATATTGGCAATATTAAACACATTAGCAAACTTCAAAGATGCATTTTTCGAATCATATCGGGTAGAATTAACGACTTTATCATTTATACTACCACCAATCGCCGCATCCAGTGTAAAATCCCCCCAGGTTTTCTTCACCATCGCCATGACATCACCATACATCTGGGTTTCCTGATAATCCATCTCGATATATCGTCCGTTCGCTCCACACAGGGCGGTGGCAGTAGACGCATAGAATTTCTGGCGTAACTTGTCCGCCCAATAATCCATGTTTCCACGGGCTTGAATCGTCAGCCAATCATTTACCTTAAAGTTTGCTGAAAGAGAAAGGATAATGCGTGTACGTGTTTCTTTACTTTGTATGCGGTTCGTTATCCAGTATGGATTCTGTTCGAAGTCTTCGGTAAACGTATGCCAATTCTGCACACCCAGTTTCCGTTCTTCGTCATAGGTTTCAAAATGATCTTTATAATAAGACAAATCCTCCCCACGAGGAAAACGATAGAGCCCTACCAACGGATTCATATAGAAACCT
Source organism: Bacteroides sp. AF32-8BH (assembly GCF_003435205.1). NCBI lineage: Bacteria > Pseudomonadati > Bacteroidota > Bacteroidia > Bacteroidales > Bacteroidaceae > Bacteroides > Bacteroides sp. AF32-8BH. Next base: position 98,207 of record NZ_QVLZ01000017.1, read on the forward strand.
CCCGACACCGGCTTATTCTCGACGGTCTGTTTCATCACATTCACACTACCGTCCAGTTTCAGACGTTTGTCGAACATGGTAGCCGTCTCACGCAAGTTTATATTATGCTTTTTCAGTTTATTCTTGTCGATAATCCCCTTTCCGGTAGTATTGGCATAGGAGAAATAAGTTTGCAGGTTTTCATTTCCATAACTGATAGATACGGAAGTCATCGATGTCAATCCGGTACGGAAAAAATCATCCAGATTATCATAAGCCATCAGATTCTCTTTCTCTCCCCAACTGTCTACCACATCACTGACACCATAACGATTCTGCATTTTAGGCATACTGAATGCTTTCTCGAAAGTGAGTCCTGTAGAGAAATTAATATTCCTTTGTCCGACAGAGTTGCCTTTTTTAGTCGTAATAAGAATCACTCCGTTAGCAGCCATGCTACCATATAAAGCGGCAGCAGGAGCACCTTTCAAAATACTGATGCTTTCTACATCTTCCGGATTCAGATTAGAGATTCCGTCTCCTCCATCACGATTCCCTGCATTCGCCGTACCACCAATAGCCGAATAAGCCTGTTCGGAAGAGGTGTTCGACATCGGCACTCCATCTATTACATAAAGCGGTTGATTATCACCGGATACCGAACGGATTCCCCGGAGACTGACTTTTGCGGAACCGCCCATACCGGAAGAGTTTTTGTTGATTTGCACACCGGCAGCTTTTCCCGCCAGAGCAGCAATCATATTTACTTCTTTGACACGGTTCAGTTCCTCTCCCTTGATTTTTTGCACAGAATAGGCCAATGTAGCTTCATCCTTTTCAAGTCCCAAGGCTGTTACGATGACATGTTCAAGCATCACCGCATCTTCCTGAAGACGTATTTCAAGCACATTCCGACCTGCCACATTGACTTCTACAGTCTTATAACCCACAAAAGAAACTTGTAAGACAGCACTATCCGGCACAGACAAAAAGAATTTTCCATCAATATCGGTCACAGTACCATTGGTCCCCCCCCTTTCGCGTATTGTAGCACCGATCAGTGGTTCACCATAGATATCAATTACACGCCCTCTCACGGTATTATGATCAGAAGGAACTTCTATCGTCCCTCTTAACGCTTGTTGCTCCGAAGCATAACAATTTCCTCCCTCCAGAAAAAACAGGCCTATTAAGAAGCAACTCACAAAAACTTCTTTTTTCAATGATATAATAAAATATTGTTTGTTCATCACGCCGCAAAAATAACTAATTTTTTTAAATCTAGCATTTTTTCTCATTGATTTTGAAGGAAATAAACATTATCACTATTTTTGTACGAAATTAAAATGAAAGAAATTATGGAAATCGAAATACATCCATTAGAACCGTTTCTCCCAGCGAAATCAAAATTACTTATGCTGGGAAGTTTTCCGCCACAGAAAAAACGTTGGTCTATGGAGTTTTACTACCCGAACCTAAACAACGACATGTGGCGTATATATGGAATCTTATTCTTTAATGATAAGAATCACTTTCTGAATTCGACACTAAAATCGTTCTGCCACGAGCAAATCATAGACTTTTTAAACGAAAAGGGGATTGCCCTATTTGATACTGCTTCATCCATTCGCCGGTTGCAGGATAATGCATCGGACAAGTTTCTTGAAGTAGTGGAAGCCACCGATGTTGCAGCATTACTGCGGCAGCTTCCCGAATGCAAAGCAATCGTCACTACGGGCCAAAAAGCAACGGACACTCTCCGACAGCAATTCGACATAGAAGAACCCAAAGTAGGTGATTACTCCGAATTTGTTTTCGAAGGACGTGCCATGCGGCTTTACCGGATGCCCTCATCATCAAGGGCGTATCCATTAGCATTGGACAAGAAAGCGGCCGCTTACCGGATTATGTTTCAGGATTTACAGATATTGAAGTGAAGTTCAAGTATTAAGTATTAAATATCAAGTATTAAATTATAAATGAATATGGCAACATTATTTTTGCAGTACCCGGCATGCAGCACATGCCAAAAAGCCAAGAAATGGTTAACAGAAAATAACATTGAGTTTACCAACCGCTTAATCGTAGAAGAAAATCCTACGGTGGAAGAATTAAAGGCATGGATTCCGCGCAGCGGTCTGCCGGTGAAGAAATTCTTCAACACGAGCGGATTAGTATATAAAGAGCTGAAACTAAGCGAGAAGCTACCTGCAATGAGTGAGGAAGAACAGATAGCACTATTGGCAACCAACGGTAAATTGGTGAAACGCCCATTGGTAGTGACAGACAGCTTCGTTCTAGTCGGTTTTAAGCCCGATGAGTGGGAAAAATTAAAATAATTCAAAACTTATTTACCCGAATGTTTGGAGATTCAGAAGTTTCTACTACCTTTGCAGCCGCAAACACGGGAGTAGCTCAGTTGGTAGAGCACCGGTCTCCAAAACCGGGTGTCGGGAGTTCGAGCCTCTCCTCCCGTGCAGAGTTAAATAGCTGTAAACAATAAGTTTACGGCTATTTTTCGTTTCAGGTCGGACGAAATTCGGACGAAATAAATGATAGTGACGCTATCCGACAAAGATAGTGACGGTATACAACAGCGATAACGTCACTATCCCGAACATATACCGTCACTATCATTTTCTACGATTATCCATCTGGAATTCTACGTTCATTCATATCTGCGAATCTTACGCATAGTCATATAGCGTACACTCACAATGACTCCCGCCCGATTTCCTAGTTCTTATTCGTTCTTTCCAATCCTTTGGCAGCCTCAACCAAACGGATGAATTCTCTTCTATATCCTTTATCATCATTATTCAGTCCCTGTTTGGCCAGATCAATCACTTTGTCGTAACTGGCATTTCCTTTAAAGTCAGACTCCCGGAGTAACTGTCCGAACATAGCCACTGCAGAAGCAAAGCGGAAATCGGAAGAAACATTATTTCCTTTATTATCTACGAAAGGAAGTTCCAGTTTCTTGCTGACATCTTTATCCGGGGCTTTATAACGCAGTTTCACAGTCAGGAGTTCATTAGAGCCTGTCGGCTTCACGGATACTTTCTCTTTCTTCTGATATTTCAAGTCGTCTATTTTACCTACATATTCATTCTTTACTCCTGTAGGAATCACTTCGTAAAAGGCTGTCACTGTATGTCCCGCACCCATATCTCCGGCATCTTTAGCATCATTATTAAAGTCCTCGTCTTTCAACAGACGACTTTCGTAACCAACCAGACGATAGGCCTGCACTTGGGAAGGATTAAATTCGACTTGCAGTTTGACGTCTTTTGCCACTGTATGCAGCGTAGCACCGAATTCGCCTACCAAAACACGGTTGGCTTCCTGCAAGTTATCTATATAAGCATGATTGCCATTTCCCTTTTCAGCCAACACCTGAATCTTCTTATCTTTATAATTACCCATGCCATAACCCAGTACGGTAAGGAATACTCCACTCTTGCGTTCTTTTTCAATCAATTGTTCCAATCCTTCAGCGGAAGAAACGCCCACATTAAAATCACCATCGGAGCAAAGTATGATACGGTTATTGCCGTTAGAGATCAGATTCTTCTTGGCTATTTTATACGCTAACAAGATACCTGCACCACCTGCCGTAGAGCCACCCGCCGTTAATTCATCTATCGCTTCGCGAATCTTCTGTTTGTCGCTACCCGGAGTTGCTTCCAGTTTCACACCGGCACTACCTGAATAAGTCACAATCGCTACTTTATCTTTATCACGTAAGTTATTCACCAATAATTTGAGAGATGACTTCACCAAATCCAACCGGTTGGCTCCCCACATAGAACCGGAGACATCAATCAGGAATACCAGATTAGATGCAGGCAGATTATCCGTCGGGATTTCTTTTGCTTTCAGGCCGATACGTACAAGACGATGATTAGTATTCCAGGGACAGGCTCCGGATTCCATCGTAATTTTCACAGGATCACTTCCTGTCGGCTTCGGATAATCATAAGAAAAGTAGTTCACTAATTCTTCTGTACGGATAGCATCAACCGGAGGCAGTTCACCTTTATTGATAAAACGACGCATATTACTATAAGAAGCGGCGTCTACATCAATAGAGAAAGTAGAAAGCGGAGCATCCGACACACTCTTGAAACCATTCTCCTGAAACTCCCCGTATTCTTCCGCATTTGCAGCATCATACATGATTCCCGGAGTCGGACATACTGCCCTGTAAGCAGTAGACATTACTTTTGCAGCTCTTGTCTCATGCCCGTATCCTACCACCACACATTCTTCCAATACCAGTTCGTCAGCTTTCATCTTCACATCCAGCGTGGCCGATTTTACCACCCTTCTCTCTTGCTTATACCCGATATACTGGAACAACAACGTTTCCCCCTTCTTAGCCTGAATCGTGTACCGGCCATTCATATTCGTTACCGTACCCTTCGTAGTACCCTTTATCTGTATCGAACAGCCAACAAGCGGAGTTCCATCCTTTGCATCCGTCACAGTACCCGACACGGTAATAGCTTGCGCGTTCACCATACCTAAAGAAACAACTGCCATCAGCAGTACGAGCATCATTGCTCTGAATTGATTTGTTTTCATAACTTCATTATTTAAAATGTTACTAATAGTTCGCTTTTACTATAGAGATGCAGATTTCACACTGATTCCATAAATGACTTGCACTTTTTTTATCCGGCAGAAAAAAAGAGTCCTTTCAAAATTCTCCCTTATTCCTTTGCCACTCATCAGATGATGTGTATATTTGCGAATCATAAACATATCACAAATATGAAAAACGAAGTCGACGGAAGGCGGGAAATAGCCTCGCGAAACACGGCCTGGGCTAATAACATTGCCCGCAAACTAACTCGTTGGGGTGTCACTCCCAATCAAATTTCCATGATGAGTGTATTCTTCGCTATGGTAGGTTGCCTCCTGCTGATTGGCACAGTTATTTATCCCGGCTTCAATAAATATGTAGCCTATATTCTGTTCATCGTTTGTATGCAGTCGCGGTTGCTCTGCAACCTGTTCGATGGGATGGTCGCCATTGAAGGAGGAAAAAAAAGTGCCAACGGAGATCTTTATAACGATATGCCCGACCGTTTTGCCGATGCATTATTCATCATTCCCGTCGGGTATGTAGCAGGTGGATTCGGAGTCGAATTGGGATGGCTGGGCGCCCTTCTTGCTGTTATGACAGCTTATTTCCGCTGGATAGGAGCCTACAAAACACATCAGCATTTCTTTAATGGTCCGATGGCCAAGCAACACCGCATGGCGTTGCTGACACTGACCTTTGTAGTCGCCACCTGCACCATCCATTCAGGATACGACCGGATGGTATGCTTCATCGCTCTAATCATTATCAACATCGGTCTTATCGCGACACTGATACATCGCCTGTACCTCATGTCACACACAACAAACACTGAAATAAAATGAAAAATCTACTGGATAAAATATTCCCTACACTAAGCGATGAGTTGATTATTGTCATCTCGCTTATCATCGGACTGCTTGTTACGGCAAGCCTTATTCTTTTCCTTGTAAAAAAGATATCTCCGAAAACAAATATCAGCGAACTCGCCGCACGCACGCGCTCATGGTGGATCATGGCGGGTATGTTTATCGGTGCTGTATTTATCAGCTATAACATCTCTTATTTCTTCCTTGCCTTTCTCTCTTTCATTGCTTTCAGAGAACTTTATTCTGTATTGGGATTCAGAGAGGCAGATCGCGGAGCACTGTTTTGGGGCATACTGTCTATCCCCATTCAATATTACCTGGCTTACCTTGCCTGGTATGGAGCATTCATCATCTTCATTCCGGTAGTCATGTTCCTCGTATTGCCTTTACGGCTCGTTTTAAAGGGAGACACACACGGAATCACCAAGTCGATGGCACTCTTGCAATGGATTCTGATGCTTTCCGTATTCGGTATCAGCCACCTCGCTTATCTCCTGTCGCTTCCCGAACTACCGGGATTCAGTTCCGGAGGACGGGGTCTGCTGTTGTTCCTTGTATTCCTTACGGAAATCAATGACATCATGCAATTTATCTGGGGCAAACTTCTCGGACGGCATAAGATTCTTCCGAAAGTAAGTCCGAACAAGACATGGGAAGGTTTCCTGGGTGGTGTCATCAGTACCACTGTCATTGGTTACTTCCTCGGTTTCCTGACTCCCCTCTCCGCTCCCAACGTTATTCTGGTAAGCGCCCTCCTTGCGATTGCCGGCTTCTCGGGAGACGTGGTCATCTCCGCTATCAAGAGAGATAAAGGAATTAAAGATATGGGGAACAGTATTCCCGGTCATGGAGGAGTATTCGACCGGATAGATTCGCTGTCCTACACTGCTCCTGTATTTTTTCATTTAGTTTATTACATTGCATATTAAACGGAGAGAATGGAAAAAAGATTCATGCAAGCTGCTGCCATGCAGATTATATATAAAGGTGTTTTCCAATGGTTCCTGAAATTAATCGTAGGGGTTCAGTTCACCGATTGCCGCTTCCTTAAAAAAGAAAAGCAATTCATTATCCTTGCCAGCCATAACAGCCACCTGGACACCCTAAGCCTATTGGCTTCCCTGCCCGGCGAACTCTTGTGGAAAGTCAAACCCGTAGCAGCAGAAGACTATTTCGGGAAAACCCGCTTTCAGGCTTCCATCAGCAACTTTTTCATCAATACGCTTCTTATCAGAAGAAAAGGGGAAAAAGATTCGGAGCACGATCCGATCCGTAAGATGCTTGAAGCCATTGATGCCGGATATTCACTGATTCTTTTTCCGGAAGGAACCAGAGGGAAACCGGAGCAGATGGGAAAAATAAAATCCGGCATTGCCCGTATCCTGTCGCTACGACCTGAAGTGAAATATATTCCTGTATTCATGACCGGTATGGGACGCTCTTTACCCAAAGGAAAGATGATCCTGTTGCCATACAAAGCATCCATCTATTATGGTATGCCCGCTTTGGTAAAGAGTACGGATACACATGAAATATTGGAGCAGATAACAGGTGATTTTGAAAGAATGAAAGAAAAATATCAAGTTGTTATCGACGAAGAAGAGGAATAGATGTTGTTTTTCAAAAGAAACATATCGAAACTATCGGACGAGGAATTACTGATACACTATACGAAGTCCAGCGATACGGAATATTTCGGTGAATTATATAACCGATATATCCCGTTACTGTACGGACTTTGCCTAAAATACCTGCATGATGAAGACCGGGCACAGGAAGCAGTCATGCAGTTGTTTGAAGATTTATTGCCTAAACTGGGAAATTATGAGATAAAAGTTTTCAAGCCATGGCTCTACCGGGTGGCGAAGAATCATTGCCTGCAACTTTTACGGAAGGAAAATAAAGAAATTCCGTTAGATTATACGGTTAATATTATGGAATCTGACGAATTTCTGCATCTATTAAGTGAAGAGGAAAGTTCGGAGGAACAACTGAAGGCATTACATCACTGTCTCGAAAAGTTGCCCGAAGAACAACGGACCAGTATTACGCGTTTCTTTCTGGAAGAGATGTCGTATGCCGACATTGTGGAACAAACTGGATTTACTCTGAACAATGTGAAAAGCTATATCCAGAACGGAAAGCGAAATTTAAAAATTTGTATCAAGAAACAAGCCCTATGAAACTATTGGACTACATACGAGGACTCCGCAAAGGAAAAGAGGCACACCGACTGGAACGAGAGTCGATGCAGGATCCTTTCCTGGCCGATGCTATGGATGGTTACAGCCAAGTGGAGGGAAATCACGAACAACGGATCGAGAAACTGCGGATGCAGGTTTCAGCTCATTCGGCAAAGAAAAAGAACACCCGTGCTATCACTTGGAGCATCGCTGCCTGTCTGGCTATCGGATTCGGTATCAGCAGTTATTTCCTGTTCCTGAAAAAGAGTATGACGGACGAAGTGTTCATTGCCAAAGAGAGTGTTTCCTCCAAGTTGGCTGAACCCGCAGTTCCGCCCACTCCGGCCATTCCTGCAACTCCAACAGTTCCGGCAACTCCACAAAAGGAAATCGCATTGGCTACCGCAAAGGTAAAAACGGATTCCACTCCTGCTTCCGAAGATTCCACTCCTGTTTCCGAAATTACTGCGAGACAAGCGAATAAGAAAGATATGATTGCCAAAATCCAAGCGACTTCCCAACCACAACAAGGTGTGCCTGTGGCAACTGTGCCGGTGATGGAGGAAGTGTCGGAAGAGACTGCCGCATTGCAAGAAGTAGTAGCAACGATGGATACTTTCGAATCTGAATCTGATAAGAAAATGAAGTTGGCTAAGGTAGCGACTATCCTTCCTCAAAAGAACATGATTAAAGGGAGAGTGACCGACGAAAAAGGAGAACCACTTATCGGAGCCAGTGTGACATATAAAGGAACGAATATCGGAACCATCACAAATATGAATGGAGAATTTTCGTTAGTCAAAAAGGATGATAAGAAACGATTGACAGCGGAATATATCGGATATGATCCGGTAGAAATCCGGGTAGATACCAGCCGGACGATGCTCATTGCCATGAACGAAAACAAACAGACACTCAATGAAGTGGTGGTAGTGGGATATGGCGCTAAGAAAAATAAGAAGTCAACAACCCTCGGAAGTGTTGTGAAGGTTGAGGAACAGGCAGAGAAAGAGATCACTCCACAACCTGTCATCGGTAAACGTAGCTATCAGAAATACCTGAAGGAGAATCTCGTTCGTCCGGCGGATGAAAAGTGCGCACAAGTGAAAGGAAAAGTTGTATTAACTTTCCTTGTTAATAAAGAAGGGCGTCCCTTCTACATCAAAGTAAAAGAGAGCCTTTGCGAGTCTGCTGATAAGGAAGCAATCCGCCTGATTCAAGAGGGACCGGACTGGATTTACGGCAACAAACTAGTAGAAATTACTGTCAAATTCGAATAGTGGGAAGTCACTAAATCCAAGTACCTTTACGCCATAAGAATTCGAGTGGACCCTGTTTATGACGGGCAAGCCACCAACGGCTGAATATCAGCTGAACAGTGAAGATAAGCAGTGCGATAAGCAGGCTTGCCGTTGCTCCGGCGTATTTGTACATGGCTAATCCGAATCCATAATAGATAATAACTCCCATGATAGATTGAGAGATGTAGTTTGTCAGGCTCATACGCCCGTAAGGAATCAACAGACTTTGCCAGCCATATCCTTTTTCTTTCTTAAACCAAAGCAAGGTGAAGATAGAAACTAGGATAATCATAAACGCAAAATTGGCATAAGACGGAACGGCAATCTTATAAGGAATTTGTACGGACGGATTGGTGAGCAAGTCCGGCACAAAGGTTTTGAGGCAATAGAGAGGAATGAATGCGAGGACGGCACCTTTCAACATCTTCTTCCAAAAGCGTACGGATTCTTCGCTCTTTATTAAATATTTCCGGCGCCCCAGCAACATTCCGAACATGAACAGAGCAGCCGTCTGAAACAAACGACCATTTTCTACTTGCCAGATATTGCTGTATAATTGTCCGTCGGAGATGTTGGAACAGAGTACTTCGAAGAAATTACCATTGGCAGTTGCCTCCTGCGCACGTATGGCATAAGGCATATAATGACCGGTTGCCACTACGTAGTCGGGATTTATCATCGCATAAATGGCACGTCCCCACTCATAAGGCTGAAGAAGCAGAATCAGGGCAATCCAAAAGACCGTTTTGTCCTTTAGCTTACACACGGGTATCAATGCAAAACCCACTACCGCATAGAGTAAAAGAATATCCCCGTTATAGAATAAGGCATGTAACTGCGCAAACAGGAAAAGCAAACACATCCGCCAGGCAAATCGTCCGCGGAAGTCTATACCACGTTTCTCTGCATTGTGAAACTGAATGTAAAAACTAAAACCAAACAACAAAGAGAAAGTAGCATACGCCTTTCCCGCAAACAGGAAAAACAGGATGTCCCATGCATATTTATCAATTGTCTGTAACCATGCAGGCACATTCTCCGGTACTAAGAACAGATTATAATGCTCCAGATTATGTAATAATACAATTGCCAAAAGGGCAAATCCGCGCAGAGCATCCACTACTCCAAGACGTTCGGATGTTTTTAGTGTTTGAGTCATTAGTTAGATATAATTATTCCATTTTTTAAATGCCGGTAAAATTAATGGAAATATTTGAAACACAAAAGCTTGTAAACGTTAAAAAGGACTGACTAAAAAGACTAGGAAATTGTTTTTCATCCCTACTTACGTACACTCGCAGATGGGATGGTTATACCAATTCCGTCCTTTTTAGTCAGCCCTTTTTCTTTTCTTTACAGTGTGATTTTTTTTCTTAGCTGTGGAGACTCTTTATCTTTTATATTAATTCATAACTAGCCATCTGTATTGGCATATCCAAATTATGAAGCACTTTCTCCAATAGAATACCCTCACGGTTATCATATTCATACCCAAAAGTGGCACGAATACCTTGCAGGATAAACTGTGTGGCACGGTCCAACGCCATCGGCAGACTGTCTCCCTGCATCAAAGAGCCGGTGATGACACTGGTAAAAGTATCTCCCGTGCCGGGATAATGTGCAGGCAGATAAGGGCAGGTCACTTTCCAGTAGCGGTTTCCCTGACGGTTATAAGCATAGACAGACGTTTTATGAGGCTCATCATGTACAGGAACACTGGTGATGATAACCACTTGCGGACCTTTGTCGGACAAAAGACGAAGATATTCTTTCAGCTCTTCATCCGTGTTATCTGCTTTATAAGGTTTATCCAATAAATAAAATAGTTCCGTCAGATTGGGGGTAATCACATCTGCTTTAGTAATCAGGTGGCGCATCTCTTTTATCATCTCTCCATCAAAGTTGGTGTACAATCGTCCGTTATCTCCCAATACCGGATCGGCAACGATCAAACTGTCCGGCCGACGAAAGTCCCTGATAAAATCAGAAACAATCTGAATTTGTCTCGGAGAACCCAAGTATCCGGTATAGATAGCGTCGAACTCTACCTCCAGCTTCTTCCATTGGGCAATAATTTTCGGCATTTCGTCCGTCAGGTCGAGGAAGGAGAAACCGGGATATTGCGTATGATTGGATAACACAGCCGTAGGAAGCGGACAGACCTGAAAACCCATGGATGAAAGAATAGGAATGACAACGGTCAGAGATACGCGTCCCATTCCCGAAAGGTCATGGACGGCGGCTATTTTCTTTACTTTATTGGCATACATATAATTTATAATTAAACGTTTTACTACTCTTATCCTACGAACTCATTTATCTACTATGGACAAACAGAAACAGATATTCTATTTACATCAAAGGACATTCGACTATATTCTCCAAAAGCCTCTACTACATTAGATGAAAGCCGGACTTTATCCAAACAGAGCCTCTATTTACATCAAACGGAAGCTCTGTTTATATAAAACAAAGGCTCTATTTCTTACCAATAGAGCCTCTGTTTTTACAACGTCAACAGAGTCTCCATTTCGTTTGTACTAACAAATATAAAACTCCATTGTTTTGAAACCAAATTTATTTTAGAATAATCAACAGGGAAACATTAGGTTAATATCACTAATACGTCCCGTGCCCCATGCGCTCCCATCACTAAAGCCTGCTCAATATCAGCAGTCTTTGACGGACCGGAGATGAACGTTCCGAACTGATATTCCTGTCCGTCCAGTTCTCGGTAGGCGTCATACATGGTATCTACAATTTTATTCCGGTCGAGCAGAATGACCAACTTCTCCGAGATAAAATAGATTGCTTTATATTTCACCGTCTGCGGTATCCAGATGGCTCCGTTTTCGGCTACTCCGATTTCTCCTTTCACTACGGCAACATCTGTGCCGTCCAACTCTTTCGGATCATCCAAATTATCGGGATTGAATGTAGCGCAGGAAATATCCGGCAATACGGAAGCAATGCGCATAGCATCCGGATAAGTCCGGCGTATGACCGCATTCACATCTTCCCCTTCACCCAATACAACTGCCGTACCACCCACCGCACGGCTGATTGCACAGAACTGTTCTATCTTGTCAGGATATGACAATCGTTTCATATCCGCAATATCCGGTTTATCATAACGCGTCTGCGTATGCTGGCGGATGCTGGCTAATATATCTTCTCTACTGCTCATTTGGATTCCTCCTTTCCCTGTACTTTGTTTTTCTTCCACATTTCATTGAACGACTCGCTGGCAAATTCCGGCAGTTCACGCCCCTTTCCCCAATCGTCGAGATCGTTGTATTTCATGAAACGGGGCAGGCCATTTACCACCGGGGCTGCCCACAAGGCTGCGTTGAACAATGCCGGACGTTCCATCAGGAATTTCATACCATCGGACATGATCTTCTTTCCCGTATTGGCTTTCCCCAGTCCGTCCAAATCCTGACGCCATTTGTAAATTTGTTCGGCCAAATCTACTTTCACCGGACAGACATCGGAACAGGACATACACAGAGAACAGGCCGAAAGATTATCATAATATTTCTCCGGAGCGTGAGCCATACCCAAGTTGATGCCAATAGGTCCGGGGATGAAGTACGTATAAGAGTAACCTCCACTCCGGCGGTACACCGGACAGGTATTCATACACGCACCACAACGAATACAGTTCAATGTCTTGATATGGTCGGGCTTGGATAGTAAGGCACTCCGGCCGTTGTCTACGATGATAATATGGTATTCACCGCCTTCGCGGGGACGGCGGTAATGAGAGGTATATGTTGTCACCGGTTGTCCGGTGGCCGAACGGGCGAGTAATCGGGTGAACACACCCAACGCGTCCAAATCCGGGACGATCTTTTCCATACCGAAAGCGGCAATGTTCAGTTTCGGGTAGGAAGTACCCATATCGGCATTTCCTTCATTGGTACAGACCACAATGTCACCGGTTGAAGCGACGGCAAAGTTGGCGCCTGTCATGGCGGCTTCGGCATTGAGGAAGAGATGGCGCAGGTTCTTACGTGCGGCATGAGTCAGGTAGGTAGGATCAAAGTTTCCCTTTTCCGTGCCCATCTCCTTTTCGAATAGTTCGCCTACCTGTTCCCGTTTGATGTGGATGGCGGGCAATACAATGTGGCTTGGTTCGAGATGCATCAATTGCAGGATGCGTTCGCCCAAATCGGACTCTACGACATCAATGCCCCGCTCCATCAGGAAAGGATTCAAGCCACACTCTTCGGCGAGCATGGATTTGCTCTTGATGAAATGGTGGACGTTATGCTCATTCAGTATTTCGTAGACGATGGCGCAGTATTCATCGGCATCTTTTGCCCAATGTACGATGGCGCCGTTGGCGGTAGCATTCTTCTCAAACTCCAGCAGAAGTTCTTCGAGGTGGCTGTTGGAGTATAGTTTCAGCTCGCAAGCCTTGTTGCGCAACTCTTCCCATTCGGGAACTTCCTTGCTCATCTTGTCCCTTTTGGCACGGACCATCCAAAGGGTTTCGTTATGCCATGCTGCCATCTTGCTGTCCTGCAAGAACTTTTCGGCAGCCTTTGAATGTTTTGTACTCATGATTGCGACGCTAGAATTTCTACAATATGGATAATCTGAATAGGCAGATGCTCCCGTTTGATGACACCTTGCATGTGCATCAGGCAGGAACTGTCCGCTCCGACAATATACTCGGCTCCGGTAGCGATGTGATCTTTTACCTTATCACGCCCCATGCAGACGGAGACTGCCTGCTCTTCCACCGCAAACATTCCGCCAAAGCCGCAACACTCGTCAATATGGCTGGGTTCGAATACTTCGATGCCTTCTACCAGATTGAGCAGGTCACGCAATTTATTGTAATAAGGGATGTTCAGTTCGGTAGGAGCGGAAATCAACAGTTCGCGCACCCCATGACAGCTATTGTGAATACTGACTTTATGAGGAAAGCGTGCAGGAATTTTGGAAGGTTTCAAGACATCGTGAATGAACTCACAAATATCATAAATCTTTCCCGCACTCTGACAAACATGTCCTTCTTTCTCCAAGATGCCCGGATGATTCTCTTTCACAAATGCCACACAACTGGCGGAAGGACCGACGATGTAATCGTATTCCCGGAACAAATCGTCAAAACGGAGTGCCAATTTCATCGATTCATCTTCAAAACCGGCATTTGCCATCGGTTGTCCGCAACAAGTCTGATCCAACGGATAATCGACGTCTACTCCCAAACTTTTCAATAGTCTATACGATGCCACTCCCACATTGGGGTAAATAGCATTGATATAACAAGGAATAAACAAACCTACTTTCATACTATATTTTGTAATAATTTAAGCTTCTTCCGCATCACCCGTCTATTTTGTTCAACGGATGTCGATTAATTTGTGTGTTTGCAGGCTGAGTCTCCATTTGGGATGTCGCATTACACAGTCCACTGTTGAAGCAGTGTTATTACAAGAACAAGGCTGGAGGAAAAAATGTTCGGCCGGAAGTAGTTCAAAAATACTTATATCTTGTCCTTCATAGACCACTTTCACTTCATCCATCCGGTCGATGGCAAGTTTCGCCCCTTGTTTTGGGGAGCAGGTCACCCAGTCGATAGCTGCCGGCAGGGGGCGTGTACCGTTGGTTTCGATGGTCACATATTTGCCCGCTTGGTGCAAACGGTCGATCAATTCATCGTCTATCCATAAGGAAGGTTCGCCGCCCGTGAGGACAACGGTGACGGCAGGATATTTTTTCACTTCGGCGATAATTTCATCGTCGGTCATCATTTTTCCTTCTTCGTGTTGTGTGTCGCAAAAGTCACATTTCAAGTTACAGCCGGAAAAACGGACGAAGATGGCCGGAGTTCCGGTATGGTAGCCTTCGCCCTGCAAACTGTAAAAGATTTCATTAATCTTTCTCATCATCAAAATTTGTTTGGTTTGCTATTCTTGTCCTTCTGCGCCGACGGGATCTTTCTCGTAGATGACTATGTTTCCTTCCGATTCCTGCACTTCTACTTTATAGCATTGAGGAATCTGTTTGCATACCCACCGGGCGATATTCTCCGCTGTGGGATTAAATGGGAGTACTTCGTTGAGATTTTGATGGTCGAGTTTCTCCGTGACTACTTCTTTGATGCGGGTGAAATCTACCACCATCCCTTCGGAGTTGAGCCGCGCGGAACGGCAATAGACGGTGATAATCCAGTTGTGACCGTGTAAACTGGCGCATTTACTGCGATACGGGAGTACCAGCTTATGAGAAGCCGAGATCTCCATGCGTTTGATTACTGTAAACATGAGTGTATGTATTTTAATAGTTACACGCATCTAATGTCACCTCGATGCAACGGCAAAGGTAATATAAAATAGAGTTTTCATCCAGCTAAGAGTGTTATTTTTTTCCTTTTTTTGCACTATCTTTGCCACATGAAAACTCTATATATTGTTTTAGGTAGTATTTCCCTTGCGCTCGGTATTCTCGGCATCTTTCTGCCGCTACTGCCCACTACCCCTTTTCTATTGCTCACCGCCGCCCTTTATTTCAAAGGGTCACCCCGATTATATAACTGGCTGCTCAACCATCGGCACTTCGGTCCTTACATCCGCAATTTCCGCGAGAACAAGGCGATTCCTCTCCGTGCCAAAATAATTTCTCTCGTATTAATGTGGGGAACGATGCTTTATTGCATTTTCTTCCTAATTCCTTTTATATGGGTAAAGATTCTCCTGGGATTGATAGCCGCAGGAGTCACTTATCATATTCTTTCTTTCAAGACATTAAAGTAATGCGATAGTCCCTGCTGTGCATCGGCAAGTTTATCTTCCCAATGTTTCACGGAGTTCTGGCCAATTATGTCAGTCACGTATTTCACGGAAATAAACGGGATTCCTTTTGAACGGCAGACAAATGCCTGTGCGTAGGCTTCCATATCTACCACGTCTCCGCTAACATGAGTCAGTTCGGTGAGGAAGCCATCTCCCGTATTACAGATCCCATCTTCCGTCCAATGCGTGCAATAACCTTTTTCTTCGAGCAAAGCCGATGAATCGATTTCACACTCCAACCCGAATTCTGCCATCTTCTGCATATCACGGTCTACGAACTTACGGCATACAAAGATGTCTCCTACCTGATGGTTGACTGTTCCGGCACTTCCGATATTAAGCACCAAGTCCGGTTGTACCTGACGGATTGCCTCTGCCAAATGAAAGGCTGATTTCACTTTACCAATACCTGTACGAACGTAGTAAGGTTCTATATCCGGCCATTTAATCTCTACAAATTCGCCTTGTACGGCGTAGGTTACTAATATTTTCAACATGGGTTCCTTTATTTCGTAAAAATTACTATTCAAATCCAATTGTACTCAACCGCTCCACGAGATAGACTATAGCCCTATTTATCCAGGCTATTTCACCTGACAAACTTTTGATGTTCCATCTGAATGAACTCCAATCTTCTATTTCATGGATAAACATACCATCAGTTATTTCTGCAAAAATAACTATTTAACTGGAGTTATCTATAAAATGCGGCCAAAAGAGGTATGCTAAGCCGCAAATTCTGCGGTTAACTAACGGAATTAAACTGCAATCAACAAGAACAAGGCATATCCACCACGCTTGGTTTGAAGAATCATTCAAACCAAGTACAAAACTTCCTTATGTGAAGTACCCAATATTACTTTTTACTATCCGGCAACGGATTAATAGCCCCCCTTTGTGTACAAGTATATGCCGATACATCTACCGCTTTGCAGTGTGATTCAGCGACCGACGCCCCTCTAAGTATGTTCACAACAAAAGTAGCAGTAAACGAGTCGCCTGCACCTACAGTATCGGCCACCTCGACTTTAGGTGTATCTATGGATGAAATTTCCCCACTGTCATCGTATATGCCACTACGTACTGCGCCTTGTGTGAATATAACATATTTGAGTGAGAACCGAGCAATGAGTTCTGCGATAGCTCCCACACAATCAGTCGAAAGGGAAAGAAGAGAGATCAATAACGGCAATTCGTCTTCATTCAATTTGAGCACATTTGCCTTTTGCAAGGATTCCACAATCAAGTCTGTCGAATAAAAATGTTGCCTGATATTAATATCAAATACCTTCAAAGAGGTATCCGGCACGGCATCTATGAGCCTTAAGATTGCAGCACGTGACTTTTCGCTTCGCTGTGCCAAAGAGCCCCAACAAACAGCATCTGCATCGCCGACAAGTTTCATGGTCGCAGGACTACACTCGATAGCATCCCATGCAACATTCTCAACAATGTCATATTGCGGTACACCGGCTTCATTCAACGACACAAGCACTTTACCTGTCGGCAAAATATTACGGGAAATATATCCTAAATCAAGTCCGGTCTCTTTAAGCACCGCAAATGTTTCATCACCGAGTTCGTCATCACCTATTGCCGTAACAGGATATGATTCTGCTCCCAATTCCTTCGCAAAAAAGCAGAAATTGATAGGCGCTCCGCCAAGTCTCTTACCTTCCGGGAAGCAATCCCAAACAACTTCTCCTATACCTATTATTTTCATGGTTTTATAGTTTAATAATTATTTTCATGGATGTTGCACTATGCTCGTCTATAAATTTATATGCCTCGTCATACTGCTCGAACGGAAAATGATTTGAAATAAGCGGTTCGAGACGGATAGCTCCCGAACTTACCTGATTGATAGCCGTAAGATAATCTTCATGGCGATACATCATCGTTCCGTTCACCTTCAGTTCGTGCTCTCCCAAATAGAACATATCAAGCGACGGATCCTTGCCAAATACCGCCACTACAACGATGGTACTCCCTTTTTCAATACACTCCATAAGCGAACGAATACTCGACTCAACTCCGGCAACCTCAAACGCAGCTTGAAAATCTTCATCCCCGAAAAGCCTCTTCGCTCCTTCTTTGAGCGGCGTCTTAGCTACATTGAGCGTATCTATTATGCCACATTTACGAGCGATTTCAAGTCTGAAATCACTTACATCGGTAATAAGAACCCGTTTGGCTCCTCTTGCCTTAGCGAACTGCGCCACGAGGTTACCGATTGTTCCGGCACCCGATACAACCACATTCTTACCTTTCAAGTCCCCGCCACGCATAGTTGCATGCGCAGCCACTGCCACCGGTTCTATCATAGCCCCATAATCAAGTGACATACCTTCAGGCAACACCGCAACCCTGTCATCATCAACCACAAAAAAGTCTTGCGCAGCTCCATTTGCCTGAAAGGCTTGCACTCTTAGCTCCTCACAAATATTATACTCTCCCCGCTGACAAGGCTTGCACTTCCCACACACAAGTTGCGGACGTGCGGTGACAACGTCACCCGCCTTGCAGATCATAACCGCCGCCCCCGTAGCGACTACCACTGCCGAATATTCATGCCCCTGAACTACCGGATAGAAAGTTGCCGGATGACATCCGTGATAAGAATGTATCTCACTTCCACAAATACCTATTCTCTTAATATTCAGAAGCACCTGATGTTCTTTCAGGTCCGACGCCTTAGGCGCCTCAACCTCACGAAATTCAATATGTTTTGGTTCTACTAATACCGCTTGTCTCATTTTATACCATATTTACTTAAAATTTCTATTACCGGAGTCTCTATCGACTTCGCCCAAAGTGCATATCCATAACTACTTGGATGAGTTCCGTCGACCGATGTCTCATGCGCATCGGAAGCATCAGGCGTAATCAGATAAACGTCTTTATATTTCGGGTTCGTGCGGATTTTCGCAAACAACTCCTCTACGGTTGCCGCCTTAGCCCGTTCTTTCGCATCAAGAACTGTATCGAATGAACGTCGTTCACGATAGATAGTACGCTGAAATATCAACGGAGTAGCCGGATGTGCCGTTATAAGCCGATCGATAAACGGCATCAGGCGCTCTCTTATCAGTTCTGCGTCAGGATTTGAAAAAGTATCGAATATAAAGGCATCAGCCTTGACTTCCGCAAGAACGTCGAGCATGTAAGGCTGCATCAGGCAACGTCCGCTTGTTGCGAGCGACACGACTTGAAGACCTGTATTACGCATAAATTGCATGGGATAACTCATACCGGATCGATCCGTGCTCACTCCCTGCGTAAACGAAGAGCCATATACCGCTATCCTGTGACGAAAATCGGACTTCAACGGTTCGATAACAGCATCGTCATCTATCCCTATCTTACAAGAAATGACCTCCGAATACATCGGCATATACATCATACATTCGTGCATCGTACCATCCATATTCTCAATGAGCGTGAATGTCTCGGTTTTCTCGCCCTTATACGCTTTCAATGAACCGCTTGCTGCATATTGCCATTGACCGTCTGCATTTTTGATATAAAGATCATATCCTTTATAAGAGATCGGCATGGTTGAATGGCTCGAATATACATATCCCCACTTTGTCGTAATCTGTATATTACGCGTGTTCGTTTTAAACAACACAGCCATACCGGCAGAGCAACGGAGTTGTCTATTCTCCGTCCTGTTAAAACCTTTATAAACCAATGTATCGACTCTATGATACGGATTGGGAGTCGATTCAAACGGCTTACCTATCAGGTTAAGCGTTGACGCCTCCGTCTGTTTTTGTGCCGAAACCGACAATACGCACGAAAGCGCTAGAACAACCGTTATGAAAAACTTCTTCATTGCCTTGTGTTTTTTAGTTGTTTACTGTAATAAGACCTTCAACCCTTCTGCTACCTGCATAGCATAAAACTGCTCATACTTTTCCATAAACACAGGGTATTTGTCCAGTCCCAATGACACAAAAGGTGATATCTTCAAGAACTCGGCCGGCGATCCTCCCGAAATCAACTTCCTGTCCGCCGGGGTGATGTGAGGTTCGGAGATAGCTATATTTTCACCGGACTCGGTGCGCGCACCTATCAGGTATTTGCAATAAACAGCTATCAGGAAAGCCTCTATCGAAATATCCTTCCCATCCTGCAACATCTGTTTGAGTATGGGTACCACATAAACCGCAAACTTAGCAATGCCATCGCCGCAAAGCCGTGATACCTGATCGCTGATCGCCTTGTTTGAAAATCGTTCGATAAGCTGGTCTTTATACGCTTCAAGGTCAACGCCTTCGGGAACCGGAACATAAGGAGTAACGTCCCTGTTCATAAACAGCTTTATCATTGCACGATACCTCTCGTCTGCCATTACAGCATCGACCTTCCTGAACCCTTCCATATAGGCAGGATAAGAAAGAAGAGTATGTGACGCATTGAGAAGACTTAATTTCATGATTTCATACGGGGTCACATCATGGGTGAATGTAACTCCCACCTTCTCCCATGCAGGACGGCCTGCAATGAAATTATCTTCAATCACCCATTGTATAAAGTCTTCACAACACACATCTGTAACCTTACCCGGTTTTGTTACGGGAGTGATTCTATCCACCATCGAATTCGGGAACGTCACTTTCTTTTTCGCCCACGCTGCCACCTCGGGATATTTCGCTTCGAAGTATGACATAAACGCACATTTGGCGGCATTGCCGTTCATCTGCATGTTGTCACACGAAAGAATCGTAATCGGCAAATCTTTCTCCATCCGGCGTTTGAGTCCTTCGGCTACATACCAGAACACACTGCGCGATTGGTTAAAATCGACCTTATATCCCCCTTCGGTAATGGTGAGAGAGATGATTTTTATCTCCTCCGATGCAAGTTTAGCGATGATAGGCTCACTATCTATTTCCCCCCATGCCAGTTCTACAAGCGAACCAATCAGCATACTATCTTGTTCGCCGGAAGGGCTGCATGTCGTCAATTGATATATGCCGTCGTCTTTCTTGAGGGCGTTGAACAATACCCCGTCCGTAGGCATAATCATGGCTCCGAATACCCCCCAGCATCTTTGTGACGGATCTTCAAGTAATAGATTTGTGTAAGCTTCGAGATGTGCACGATGGAAGTTTCCAACGCCGAAATGTACTATTCCGGCCTTTATTTCAGCACGATTATAATTAAAAGTCTTCATACGATAATTTCAATGTTTCGGCAAGTGATTTTTCCACCTTGTCGCAATGTTCTATATAGAATTTATAAACCTCATTCCATTTGTAATAAGATGCTTCAACCGCTTCCAACGGCAACCGGAGGTCTTTTTCATTCAGCATAAACTTAACTAAAACGTCCGGATTGCCTTCTGATTGGTAAAAAATCATCTGAAGGTTCGCACCCATCGGAATATCCCAATACTTCCAACTCCGTAACGCTTCTTTGGAATTACTTGCCTCACGCGCCCACGTCCCGGCTTGCAGATTTGTCAAGATGGCCATCAGAACGCCATCGTGTCCGAAGTTGAGATTGATGCCATGACGCTTGCGAACCAGATCTTCGGCAGATTCGTCTAACAAATGGCGTAACGTGCGGGATGCAAGTCCCCAACTACGCCCGTGAGATACCGGTTCAGGACCTTTCTGCGCAAAATACTTATAGTTCTCGATTTCCGCCCAAGCCAATATTTCCTCTTCTGTAAAAATATCCCATATAGGCACTTGGCGGTCGAGGCATTGCATCAGCGATGCCATTAACCAGAAACGATGGATCAGGTCGTACTTGTCATACTCACTTTCTACTTGTGTAACATCTATAAACAGCCTTGTAAAAAAAGCATCCACATCCAACTTTTCATCTATATATGAACGATATTTTTTATACCAACTGTTTTCCTTACCAAGTATATATTTATCAAGCGGACTCCTGTCGGGACATACGTTACCGTATGGATTCAGTGTGGTAAGGAACGAACGGGAGTTGTCTATCTCCGCCCATTCAAGCCCGGGGCGTAGCGACAAAATGCCTGAATTTACAGATTGCATGGTGGCCGCCACCCGAAGCACATTCGTTGCGTTAGTCTTCAAATAGGGATGGCCTTCAAATACTTCCGGATAGTTTTGTACCATCCTCCGGCCTATCTCCCTTGTCTGACGATAACCGATTTGTGTCAGATCGCCTTCTTTGTAAAACACATTTTTCTTGAACGGTTCAAGACGTTCATACAGGGCTTTCCCAAAATCGGTAAGGTTGTTTGTGGCATGAGCTTTCTCCAATACGCCGTATATGGCAGGATAAGTCACCTCATCGTCTATCTGACGCGCTCCATGACGGAAATAGCCGTTTATATAGAAAGGCGTATATCCTTTGGGCGCCGGCGTAACCGGATGTGAAAGATCGGTCACATAATACACGCCGCCCGCACGTTCCGGATCCCTGCGTATCTCGTCGAGAGGATTTTCGGCCACCGGCTTTTCTTTCGGAAGAGAGAGTTTGAATATGCAAGGAAGATCAGACGTCTTTTTCGCATTCGTATTGGTATTGACATACATAACTCCGTCTTTGACCACAATATCTTCCGGTTCGTAAATAACCTGTTCCTGCACATTGTATCGGGCAGTAATTGTCCGCCTATCCGTATCGTACACCCGGATGCAGGAAGGACGGCTGTCATCCTGTTTCCCAACTCCGAAGCAGAAATAGATTTTACCATCATGCATACAGCCCGCTTGCGTAAACCATACCTCATAGGGGAACACCACCTGATCGAGAATATCATTTTCGTCGAGGCGCACCTTTGCGCCCTCACTCAACGACGGTATGCGGAATTTGGTGGCGACATACTGGTTTTCCCACGCATGCTTTGTCACCTTCGCCACAGTACGTTTACGTGCCGAGAATATCCATATAAATCCCCGTTCCCGATCGACCAGCCAGCTTGGCGCACCAAAGATGGGGACATACCCTTTCTCCGCCCACTTCGAGCCATCGAGTTCAATTGTCTGTGCGATTTCGCTGCTAAAACGTTTTCCACGACGGGTGATGCTCTCCACAAAACACAACCATTCCAACTCGCTTCCTACCTTCCCGTTTGTGATATACAAGAGAGGAAACGATGCTCCGCGTTTTGTCTCGACGCCAAAGCATACATTATTTACATGGTTGTCCGGATGGGAGGACGCCAACTCAAAGCCTGCCACAGGTTTCGGATCGGCACTTTTGAAATCATAGATATTCACGTGCCCTCCATCCTCGCACGAGAATATGTAATCATCCCATATTTCAAGTCCTTGCTGTGCCCGCCCCCGTCCTTCCTTTGCCAGGAAGACAGAGCACTCTACCTCTTTCTCCGGCTCTACATACAACTGGGCGATAAGGGGAATAGAGATCAGTAAGCACACGACAGACAAATAGATCTTTTTCATAAGTATGCTCTATAAATTTAAAGTATGATTATGTTCTACGTTAATCGAACAGCTCTACGCCTAACGACTCAAGCCGTTTCTGCAACTCTCCTACATCGAGAGCCCGCGGAGTACAATGCTGCGACGCACTCATGGCAGCGGCAATACCAACTGCCTCTCCCATCGCCATGCAAATACTCATGACACGATAGGAAGCGTGAGCTCTGTGAGTACCCGATATGCACCGTCCCGCCACCAGAAGCCCTTCCAAGCCCAACGGGAGAAAACAACGATACGGCAAATCGTATGGTTTGCAATATTGGATGGTCGGTTCCGCCTGTCCGGCTCCGTCAGGATTATGTATATCGACAATGAACAATGCTTTATGTACCACCACATCGGCAAAACGGCAGCCTTCCGCCATCTCATCGGCATCGATCACATAGTCGCCCATCACCCTGCGGCTTTCGCGCACTCCGGTTGTTGTACCGCTTCCGATCACTCTACAGTTTTCGTAACCCGGCAAATTTTCTTTCAAGAATTGAGTCAGGAGGCGTATCTGTTGCCTAAGTTCAAGATCGGCGGCGAAAATAGAGCTTACCGAAGTTATATCCACCCTATTGACTTGTGTCGTATTTACCTGACGGCACCCCGGTCTGACCGATGGATGCAAACGCACGGCAGCAAGCATCCGGGGAAGTTTGCCCTCATCGGCTTTCTTTTTACACCAATCAAGAAAACACTCGCCATTCAGTTGAACATTATCTACATCTCCAATACAGATAATTCCTTTCGATTCATCTACGCCATCAATGGTGTATTCAAGGGTTACAGGCTGCATGAGTCCGTCAGCACGTCCTTTTTCTATTTTTGCACCGGCAAGAAAAGATACTATGGCATCACCGGTACAGTCAATCGTAACCGCGGCTTCAAAACAGAGCGTCCCCTCGTTACTTGCACACTTAATACCTTTTACCACCTTTCCGTCACGAATAACATCCGACACGCAACATTGCAAAAAGACATCGACGTTCTTTTCCCTGGCGACAAATTCTGCCAATGTAAGTTTTGCCTCTTCGAAATCGTGAGCATTTCCATGCTCGCCAATCCAGTCATTGTCTTCGACGCCAAGAATAGCACAAACCTCATCACGCATCGTGTTCTTGCTTACACTACCGAGAATAGGGCCGACATACCCGGCGGTCAGGTTACCTCCGATGACTCCGTATCTTTCGATAAGAGCAACACGTGCTCCTTGCCGGGCGGCGGCTACAGCCGCACATATCCCGGCAGGACCTGCACCTGCTACTATTACATCATAATATTTTGTATTCATTATCTGCTTGTATATGGACCGGAAATAGTCTTAACAGTCATTGCCCCGTCAGAATCTGTGATTGTCACAACTCTATATTTGTTTCCCCCATCAGTCACACGAACTACAATATGTCCATCATATCCCTTTACTCTCGCAGCCTCTTCCGCCGTAACCCGGTCGTCTACTCCGCTGGGGCGATCGCCTTGCCAGAAGTTAGTGATAAACATGTCACACGCAGGGAGTGTTGTCTCCATCGAATTCAGTATATCGGTACGGGGATGACAATCTACCCACGAATTGACAACAATCGTTTGTGGATTGAGTGCTTTCAGAGCATCTACCTGATTGGTGTTGGTTACACCGTGATGGTTAGCTTTCAATAGTTCCACCTGACCCACTGCTTTTGCACAGGGCAGTTCGGCATCTTTCCACGCATGACTCGAACGTCCGTTATACTGAAGGTCACCACCGGCAAAGAAATCAAAGTTGCCATACGAAACTTTCATCACACAACTGGTTATATTCTCCGGCGGACAATTGTCACTGGAGGTAATGTTCTTACTGTTTTCGTATGTAATCTCCGAGAGTTCAGGGAATGTCTTCTTTGTGGTAGTGCCCGAACCTGTCCAGATCTCTCCATTCACTGCCACGTTTTGCACCTTTGCAGTAGGATACTTTGCAGGATTATACTTCTGAACGATCTGATCATTCGCCCCTGCTTTGAATATCGCAGCATCGAACTTTTGATTGGCGACATGCCATTTCACTGCATTGATATAGTTGCTGCAACTTGGAGCATTGTCTGCCATTGTCGCCATATTGAACGGATAGTTATAATCGGGATAGCCACGATCGAGAAGCGTACCAATCTTGAAATTATCGAAAATCTCGGCAAAACCTATTAACGAATAAGTGTCGGAATTGGAAGATTTCGGCAAGGAAGAAGTATAACCGCCGAAGTGGTCATTATGGAAGTGTGTAAGTACGGCATAATCAATCGTACTGTTACCTGTCCATACCATACATTTACGAATGTAATCAGTTATAATCTGCGAACCACGGGTAGAAGTCAGAGTCGGATCCCAACGACTACGGATACCGGTGTTGGTCGTATTACTATTAGAGTTGGTCGTAACACTCGAACTTGCGGCATCAATAAGCATTTGCGTACCATCCGGGAATATTACAAACATGCTTTCACCGGTAGTCGTATTGATGAAATGAATATCCATCACACCCTCCTGCCAGGCAGGAATTGTTTTACCTACCTCTATTTCAGTGGCAGCATCTTCCCCACCTCCATCCGGACGAATCAAAAATGAGTGAGACTCATTGGAGCTACATCCTACAATCGCAAGGATGAACAGACTAAATATAAATATTAACCTTTGCATGCTATATGAAGATTTAAAAACATCTCTCCGCCTTCAATGCTGACAGCAAGACGAATATAATTACCAAAATTTGAATTTACCTTTATAATATGTTGGCCAAGTCCTTTGAAGATTGTAGGCTCACTACCGTCGTCAGCCCAATGTATACCGTCTTGCGATAGTTGTACACGACCTTCGAATACGGGATCTCCTTCTATTTTCTCAACCATAACAAAGAATATAGCCTCATCTGCCCAACCAGCCTCGTAAGGATGAGTGAAGAAAGTGCCTTTAAAGAATTTCTTTACCTCAAGATGGGAATCATTAAACATTTTCATATATTACATTCCTCCTTTTATTCTTGTGAAACAACAACAGAATCTATATAAAAGAATACACGACGATTGGTATCAGTACCCACCCAGAAAAGAGGATTGATAAGATTGTCGATGCGTCCATATCCGTCAACGGTATCGGCTGCAATGCCACGCATATCCCAAATTTTGTCCTGACATTGGAACTCTACATATTCACGAAGCTCTGTGTCAAGTTTCAGACGCATGTATTGCCAATTGAGTTTACAGTCGGTCTCATTGTAAATGAGTTTCTGATGACCATCTTTCAAATCCTTGAATCCATCGTGGTCGCCATTAGGATAACGGCGGCCGAACCACCAGGGATCGACTCCCCTCTTACACCAGTCTCCGTCAAGTCCATAAGCCCAATCGCGGTCGGTTATGTCTTCATTGGAATGTTCATACTGCCACTTCTGCATTAATTTGCCATCTACTGCATTGAGATAGCGAATTCCTACATGGTAACGTTTTCCACCCTCCTGTACATCGAATCCCATACCAAAATCGCGGATGGAACTCTCATGCAAACCCGGTTGCGGACGGTCACCGCCATCCACCACATCCTGCTCCGCCGTGTATGTAAACCAACATTCTATCTGCAAATATTTGCAGCCCGGACGAGAGAACGAAAGCCGCTTAATGGCATGTCCCAGACAACCTTCCGCCGGAATCTCCGTATAAGGAGCGGCAACAGGTCTTGTCGAAAGTTTAAGAGAGTAAGTGCCGGACATAGCCCCGTGAGTGCCCGGATACCTGAAAGTAGCGGAACTAAGCATGACCGGTGGCCACTGGTCTTTATTGACCAATGTCTTGGGAACATCAAAATCGGGATATTCCGTAAAGTTAGGCATCAATGTCATCCAACCGTTAAAGCCGGTGTTGAATACATCATAGCTCAACACCCTTTTCAATGGTTGATAGCGACTGCGCAATAAAATTTCTCCAATGCTCATAATATCATTTATTTAATAAAGTTAGTACCCTGGATTTTGAACAAGTTTGCCATTCATTATCAATACATCATCACTTGGCAACGGCCATAAATAAATTTTCTCATCATACTTACGTTCACCATGCTGGACGATATAGGTTCCGTCGGCCATCGCTTCAAAAGAAGGAAATCCGTCTTTGTCAAATGTCGGAGTCTCCGGCCAAAACCAGTTGCCTGCCGCAAAGTATTCCTTTGCCCTGTTGGCTGTACGGGTAAATCCGTACATATTGTGTCCGAAAGCATTCTCAAACTGATGCCAACGAAGCAAATCGAAATAGCGCAGATTTTCCCATGCAAACTCCACACGACGCTCACGACGGAGCACTTTGCGCAATGCTGCCTGATCGGTTGTCGTAATGGACGGATAGTCGTTGGTTTGTGTACGGGTGGTGCCATAAGCACGGGCACGGACATCGTTGATGCAAGCAAGGACAGTAGCGTCAATCTCCCCCAGTTCAATCTTAGCTTCGGCATACATCAACAAGACATCGGCATAACGCATGAGAATGACAGGGTTGTCGTTATACAAAGTAGTACGCCATGATTCTTGCGCGCCTTTGCGCAGGCAACAACCATTGTAAGCACAGTTGGAAGCATCCGAACCGCCTTTGGAATCTTTGTTTGTAATCATACGATTTTGCGTATAGTCCATTACTTCGAGTGCGTTTGGCGCAGGATTCCACTCAATACCATAGATACGGCTGCCGGGAGCAGCAAATGTTTCCAGGCAACGGGGATCACGGTTGGCAAATGGATCGTGAGGATCAAAACCGCTGCCCGGTTCATCAATCGTCTTGCCATTCGTCATTTCGTAGACAGCAAGAAGTTCCCACGAAGGTTGTGCATTATGTGTACCGCCTGCCGAACGGGCAATAAAGGAACCGATAGCCTGTGTAGTAGGTTTACCGTTTTCATCCAACTCAAGATCGCTTGAGTGAGCAACAGAGAAGATAACTTCTTTGCTTCCTCTTGTCTTGTCGCGGAAAAGTTCTCCATAATCAGGGGCCAAGTCATATAC
The DNA here is from genome assembly GCF_003435205.1 of Bacteroides sp. AF32-8BH. Taxonomy (NCBI): domain Bacteria; kingdom Pseudomonadati; phylum Bacteroidota; class Bacteroidia; order Bacteroidales; family Bacteroidaceae; genus Bacteroides; species Bacteroides sp. AF32-8BH. The sequence continues at coordinate 126,377 of NZ_QVLZ01000017.1, forward strand.
TTCCAGATCCATACAGTCTTGCGCAGCGTTTGCGGCAGTCCCATAGTCGTGCTGATAGAGAGCGGTACGAGCCTTGTAAGCATAAGCCGTTCCTTTGTCCACACGGGTGGCGCCGCTATTATTATTTGCGACCGGCAAATTTTCTGCGGCATAGTCATAATCTTCATAAATCTGTTTCAGAACGACAGCTTTGTCGGTACGCCCCATCTCAAATGCTTCCTCCGGAGTAATCGAAGTCACGTAGAAAGGAACATCTCCCCAAAGAGTAATCAAACGTGAATAAGCAAATGCTCTGAAAAAACGGGCTTCGGCACGAAGCGTATTCAGTTCAGTGGTGGAATATTTGCCTTCAAGTTTGTCGAGTGCCTCCAAAATTCGGTTGGCACGACTAATGTTCTTATACGTGTAACTCCAAACAGTCTTGATGTTAGGATTACTTGTAGAAGACGCATTCAGTGAACCTGCCGCAATGGTATAGATGTTGGTTCGTTGCGCCCAGTCATCCGTATTACGGTCCAGCGTCCAACCTTCTTCTATAACAAAGAAAGTACTGCGATAAAAATCGTTCAACGAGATTCGAACTTCCTCCGGTGACGAGAACCAGTTTTCACTGGATGCGGCTGAAGGAGGATTCAGATCGAGGTTCACACAAGAAGTTACAGATAGAAGAGCTATCATGCAAATCAATACATGTATTTTTTTCATATTATGTAATTTTTTCATACTCCATTAGAATTTGATATCCACTCCAAATGTATAAGTGCGTGTGATATAGGTAGAAGCACCTGCTTCAGGGTCCCATCCCGAAAGATAACTATCAAAGCAGTATGGATCATCGATATTGACGTACACCCGAAGTCCCTTGATTCCGACTTTAGAGACGATTTTTTTAGGAACTGTATAGCCAACGTTGATATTCTTTATACGCATATAGGCACTACTCTTGAGCCAGTAATCCGACATTTTGTAGTTGTTGTATTCACCGCCCTGATGGCTCAAACGGGGATAGCTGGCTGCCGCGTTCTGCTCTGCAGTGTTATACACACTCCAATAATTACGGCTGCCATTGTCGTTCAGAAGGACTGACGGAGCCGGAAGCCATTGTCCCTGCATGGGGCGAATCATACTTTCGGTGAGGCGTGAAAGTTGTTTCCCGACACCATTGAAGAGTAAGGAGAAGGAGAGACCTTTCCAGCCCAAACTAATAGAACCTCCATATAGATAGTGTGGCAATGAGCTGCCAAGCACTACGCGGTCGTATGTCTCATTGATAATTCCATCAGGAGTGCCGTCCGGACCGCTGACATCTACATATTTCACATCACCCGGTTTGGTAGAAGCCGAAAGCAGAGCGCTTTCACTGACTTCCTCTGCGGTCTGGAACAAACCTGCAGTCTTATATCCGTACCAGGAGTTATATTCTGCACCTTCAGTAATAATAGTACCATCGCTGTTAAACTGCTGCTTGCCATTAAGATTATCTATTATAGACTTGTAATCAGAGATATTAAAACTTACCGCATAACTTACATCTCCGATACGGTCAGACCAGCCGAGTTTCACTTCCCAACCGCGGGTATGCATTTTACCTACATTCCTGTCAGGTGCCGAATAACCTGTAAACGAGGGGATTGCCACTGACAAGAGCATATCTGTTGTCTTCTTATAATAATAGTCTGCGCTAAAGTCAAGACGATTGTTAAAGAAAGCGGCATCCACACCTATATCCCAGCTCTGTGTTTTCTCCCAATGGATATTCTCATACGCATAATCCTGTTGAGCGGCGGACATCGATGATTGGGGCGTAGAACCTGCACTGTCATACATAATGGCATTATTGAACGAAATGTATGTCTGATAAGGATAATTTCCAATCCGCTCATTACCGAGCGTACCGATAGAGGCACGGAACTTCAGATAGTTTATCGGGGTTATGTTTTGCATGAATTTCTCATTAGAGATGACCCAACCCACCGATGCGGACGGGAAGAATCCCCAACGGTGATCCTTGTGAAAACGTGAAGATCCGTCTTCACGAGCATTGAGCTGGAGGTAGTAACGGCTGTCGTAATTATACATGACACGGCCAAAAAATGAACGGTATGCATTCTGATAAGAATTGCCGGCTACGGCAAGAGCATTCTTGTTCGCCAAATCAAGATAAGGGAAAGAAGACAAAGACATATCGTTTGTCGATCCCGACATCGTTTCATACGTATAACTATAATCTTCATAACCGACCATGGCATTGAAGTTATGTACCTTGCTGAAGGTCTTGTCGTATGTAGCGATGAATTGTTTCTCCAATGATTTGATGTTACGGCGTTCTTCACTTAACGAATTGGAAGTATATCCTGAAACATATCCCAGCATAACATCGGTTTCGTATGCATCGTAAACAGGTATGGCTTTCTTCATCTCCTTGATCGAAACAGTTCCGACGGTAGGAGTCAGATTGGCAGTAAGGGTCAAATCTTTTATAGGCTTATAGCTCAACGAGAATTTACCGGTCATTGTGTTGGATACGGTCTTCTTCTCTCCGCCTTCCAATAAGGCGGCAAGCGTATTGCTAAGACTGCCGTCTTTACCGGGACCTACACGACCGTCCGGATAAAGCCCTAAATAAATGGAAGGATACATATAAGCTGCACGAATCGGACTACCGGAAGTCGGGTCATTTTTCGTGGCATAACGTACCGAGAAATCGATAGAACCGGAGAGCTTATCACTAATCTTGAGATTATTACGCGAACGGATAGAGATTCTTTCGTGGTTTGAACCTTTATAAATAGCGTCGGCATTTTCGTAGGTAGCGGAAGTGTGGCTCTTGATTACCTTGTTGCCATACGTCATGGTTAAATTGTGCTTATGGCGCATAGCGGTATTCGAAAGAATAGCGTCTTTCCAGTCATAGATAGGATATTGAATGGGATCATACCTGTTGTTGGTAGCATAGTTGTCGATGTAGTCCTGTGAATAGTTGGCAAATTCGCCTCCCGCAGGATTACCGGCATCGTTCCACGACCATTCATTATACATTGTCATGTAGTGATAAGGGTCGGTCAGGAATTTCGGAAATTCGGTAGGAGAAGACAACGAAATCTCTCCGTTATAACCGATCGAAAGCTGTCCCTCGGTTGCCTCCTTAGTCGTTATCAAGATAACACCGGCAGCAGCACGGGCACCATAGATGGATGCAGAAGCTGCATCTTTAAGTACAGTAATCTGCTGTACATCTTCGCTTGCTATATTGTCGAGGCTACTAACCATCATACCATCAACAAGGATAAGCGGACTCGAATCAGACATTGTTGTCACACCACGCACCTGAACCGTAGCACTCGCTCCCGGCATACTGCTCGAACGGGTAACCGTCAGTCCCGGAATCAATCCTTGCAAAGATTGTGAAAGTTGAGACGTACTCTGTTTCTCGATAAGCGAACTGTTGATTACCCCGACCGCACCTGTAAGATCTTTCTTCTTTACAGATCCATAGCCGATTACAACCGTCTCTTCAAGTTGTACAGCATCCTCTTTAAGTTTTATATTTACTACACTTTTACCATCCCATACCACAGTCTCGGTCACATAACCAAGATAACGGAATTCTATTGTATGGCCTGATTCAGCGCCATTGAGCGCATACTTTCCCGACATATCGGAGGTAGTACCTTTTGCATTGTCTTTATCGTGGATCACCACTCCGACAAGAGGACCATTGGCATCGCTAACGACACCCTTCATTACATTCTGTGCAAAAGCCAGATTGATTTGCAGGAAACATGCCAATAACAGGCTTAATATACTTTTTTTCATACTCTTTATTCTACGATTTCAAGCAATACATGTTGGTTATACTCTTTAATTGCCTCACCTGTTTCAGGATTACTCGGATGTTGCGCTGAAAAACGTGTCTGGCCACTTGCGTGTGTGCAATCGATATACTTCCCAGCATATTTGGCACCGCTAAGACATAAACGACCAGCCTGTCCAAACCGTAACACAATCTCATCCATATCCTTAGTCGTGGTAAATATTCCTTCGGCAGGGATATATGCGCCATTATTTTTGTTATCGAGCAACATTCCCGCAAAATTATAGGTAATAGTTGCCGAATAATTGATAGGTGCACCCGACAGTGTCTCTGTCGCACTTTCCTGAAGAGTCGAAGTCGGAAGAGCTGGTTTCCATTCTTCTCCATCCTTGAACTCGATCATCCAGTAGTTGGAACACATCGTTCCTAATTTGGTCACAAAATAGAAGTGTATCTTGGTACCGGCAGGAATGGTCGTACCTTTCATATCCCCATAGACATACCAATAATCACCGGGAACGGCTCCTGACACATACGGGTCACCATTACCACCCACTGCACGCTCACATATGGCATTCTGCACTACATAATCCGTCCGGTCACACGCCCAATACTCAATCTTACCACTTCCGGCACTTGGAGCAATAGACTTGCCATTGGTTCCAGGAAATACCGATTGAGCTTCACCGTCAGCAAATGTTCCGTTCGTATTATCAGTTAAACTATTCAAGTCCCAATCAGCCAAAATGCCCGAGAAAGCATCTTGTACAAGAGTATAGGTATAGTCTGTATCATCCTGGATGGTTACCGTTACTTTTATTGTCCGTTTGGCAAATGTCTTGTTCTCCGGGAAAGTAAGTTTAATATCACATTCGCCTACCCCATTTGCAGGAGAAACGGTCACATCCGCATCTGTACACACAGCCTTCCACTCCTTATCGCCAAAGACTTTGAATGAGGATTCTGTTGTAGTTGCGTCAATCGATTCTGTGGTAGGACTGATACCTTTCGGAACAATCATCTTTTGGGTAATAACCAGCTTTAGAGGAGTTACATCATCGCCAATGAAACGAATGGCACCGACACGTGAACTAGTCGATGAATTTTCAGAGACTTTGATTGTAAACTTAGTAATCTCACCTTGTGTCTCATGCGAATCAACAACTGCCCAATGGCTATCGCTTCCATCGGTCTGACAATCGTTATTGACTCTGTAATAGACATTAGATGAAAGGTCAACAGTGAAAAGTCCACCTTCTGCTTCTACATCAAGTGTCTTTGTCGCGAGTGTCATATACGGATCATCCGAGTTATGACAAGATGCAAAAAGCACAAGCGACACACTTGCAAACAATAACATCTTTAGATTCATTTGATTAGTATTTAGGGTTATTAATAATTGACTAACTAGACATTTTCAGACGTCTTGCATATATAATTCTGTATATCACATAAGCAAGTATCATGGCAATCATCAGTACGATACTTCCTATCACAATTCCTTTGACCGCAAGGGTCTTCGGATCGCCGGCAATAAGCAGACCAATCAGTAAGAGCGCAACGACACCAATGGTAATACAGAAGCAGTTAACAGCCAAATGCGAATAGATTAATACCGCTTTCTTCTCCTTTAACGTCGGTTCGCGATCGGCTTCAGGATCAGTATATTCACAAATGGCTTGATAACCATTGTCTTCATACTTTTTACGTGCCGACCAAACTTCCATGATTGCAAGGATAAGTACAGGAAGTACACAACCGGCAACTGACTCTATAAGACTTGGACTAATAACGGAGGCGGGAATTATGACGCGAGCCATAATACCAACGAGCCAGGTAAGAATCATTGCAGAAATAAGTTGGTTGCCTGTCAGCCGCTTCGAGAACAGTCCCCATATCGACGGAATATATAAAGGACACATCACCATAGTAAGAAGAGTTACTACCACCTTTTCGGCACCTCCGGCAAACGGGATGAGCATTGACAAAGCGATAATCACAAGTCCAAAGACAAATGTGAAGAGACGTCCTACCTTGATACGCTTTTTCTCATCTGCCTGACGGTTTTTCTCTTTGTGTCCCCAAATATCATAGGTATATACATTGGCATATACATTCAAAATGCCTGAAACATTACTCAATGTAGCCGATAGCATCGCTGCCAACATCATGCCGACCATTCCTTTCATAAGCACGAGTTTGCTCATATTCACATAAGCGTGTTCGCCGTTGAAAGTCATTGTGGTTGCATCCAAATCAAGCGCAAGTCCGGGTTCCATCACACGATAAATCATGGTAGGAAGATACCAGATGAGAGGAGTGACGAGATAAAGAATTCCGATTAAATAAGTACTCTTCTTCGCGTCTCTTGTAGTAGGCACGCTTATGTATCGCTGTACAAACGGCCAGTCGCCGCCAATCATGGACACATTAAGAAATATCCACAGTAAAAGCCACCCCCATGTATAGGTCGAAGATGTGCCCGAGAAGAATCCCGGTATCTCACTGGCCTTATCGATAAATGCACTTACGCCTCCTACCGCGTTAAATGAAAGAGGTATCATAAATACAACCACGGCCAGAAGTACTCCGAACTGAATTACATCAGTCATTAGTACCGCAAGAAATCCTCCGGCAATGGTGTATCCAAGAGCGATGGCACCAAGGATGAGAAGCGCCCACCAGATACTTAGGTAACCCATCGGTGAATCGCCCATCATACCTGTACTTGCAAAAATACTGCCACCATCGACTTTGATTAATGCACACATCACAACCGCTACCGCATACAGAGACACTGCCGTATGTACCGCACGGGCTATAATTCCTGAAATCGTGTAAAAACTTACCGTGCGGTGTCCGAACCGGATGGTAAGGAACTCTCCCGGCGATTTGATACGTAGCTCCCGCCATTTGCCCGAGATCCATTTACCGACAATAAACGATGCTACGCCAAGACAAAGTGCAACAACTACCGCAACAAGTCCTGATTTATAAGCAACGCCTCCCCAAACGACAAAGGTACTTGCCGAGAAGATAGTCATGTAGGAAGAGACTCCCGACAGCCACCACGAAGAATTTCGCCCGGCAATAAACATATCTTCGGAGTTTTTAATTTTCCGGGACATCACAACACTCACGGCAATCAGTCCGAGAAAGTAGAGTAAAATAATAATATAATCTAACTGTTCCATATTCTGGTTCTTCTTTATATAATTGCGCCTAGTTTCTTCAATTCCTCTATGAGATTGTCAATATCAGCCTTTTGTACGGTCACACCTGCCTTTATACATTGTGCGGCTGCCACTCCTGCGGCTTGTCCTACCCCCATACAACTTGCCTGAACGCGAAGTGACGCAAAGGAAGTCTTATCAGCACTAATGCAGCGTCCCGCTACGAGCAGATTCGGAAAATCTTCAGCTATAAGAGCGCGATAAGGTACATACGCCGCTTTTTTAAGGAAAGTCACGCTCTGTTCCGCACCTGCTGCCACATGGATATCTATAGGGTGTGCGCCGCGTGATATGCTATCAGGATATTTATAAGCATTCACATATTCTTCTGTAATGGTATGTACACCTTTGATACGGCGTGTCTCACGAATACCGGCATGTACGGCGACGGTCGTCACATAACTGTTTTTAAACTCTTCAAAGTTCTCTTTAAAGATTCGTGCTATTTTAAATACGTCTTCCCGTAAGCGACATTCCGCTGCGGTAAAATTTCTATTATCGATGGCATTTCCTGCAGTACGGGTCATATTAACCGTTACTTCGCCCGGACGAAGAGTGGTGCAAAACCAAGGACCTCCGAATTCGGGGATGCCAAGCTTCTCTTTCATTGCTAGAAGTTTCTCACGAACTGCAATGCAATGACAATTCTGCCCTTGTTTATTATGGTGCATGGCATCGATTATCATGGGCGAATCTGTATCCACACCTCCTAATATAAAATAGGTGGAAAGAGGTTGCAGCGGTTTACATTCATCAGTTTGCATCGGAACACCCGCCATAGCGGCAAGGTCACCATCCCCAGTGCAGTCGATATACATATCGGCACTGATGGCTTCTGTCCCATTCTTATTCTCAAAGAGGATACAGGATATTTTGCCGTCTTTTGCCTGGCAACCGCTTAAGTAAGAGTGCATATACATATCCACACCGGCTTCCAGCATCATTTGCTGGCATAAAAGCTTGTAAAGCTCCGGATCAAAAGCTACATTGCCAAGAGGTTTCTCAATGATACAGCCTCCCATCTTCTCCAGCCGTTCGATAAATTCCCATGGAATACCGCCTATCACCTTTTCATTATTATAGGTGAAAACACTCAAAGGAGTAACAAGCCCCATTGTAGCCATTCCACCTAAAAAACCATATTGTTCCACAACAGCAGTTTTCGCACCACTACGAGCAGCCGCAATGGCCGCAATGAAACCAGCTGGTCCGCCACCACAGACAACTACATCATAGTTGCCCACAATTGGAACCCGTTTCGAAATTTCTATACTTCGTACTTTCTTGTCCATGACCGTTTTTTATCCTTTAATTATTACCAATTCAAATAGATGGTAAACTTTGATGTGCTTTCGACCGCACTTATAAGAAAAGAGGGGTTCTTCGTCAAATTTGGTGGTACTTCTTCTATTGTGAATAAATAATCTTC
>NZ_QVLZ01000018.1:0-133044 GCF_003435205.1 Bacteroides sp. AF32-8BH
ATGTTGATAACAAGCACCTATTCCACCTAACGGTGGCAAGCTGCAACCCATTATCTATAACAAAAGCAATAAGAATGGAAAATTTAGAACAATATTGGGAACAATCCTTTTCCCCTATTGGACGTAAGTTTACAGAAATTCGTCCCGATTATCAAGATATGGGGGAAACAGACAGTATGGTCGCCGCATTATATTGGCTGGAACTTGAAATGTATAATGGTGGATTTCTTCAATTCTTCTGTAATTGGGGCTATGATGCTTATTTGCTTGCAATCAAAGGACTGGGAGCAATTAACGCAACATATACAGAACAACTTCTTATACAGGCATACAGCATCATCCAAAGATTGGAAAATGACAGCCAATTACAAGAGCTATGGGATATTCCCAAGCATTTGACAGAAAACGAAATCACTAAGTTGAATAAAATAGACGAGGAATATTGGGAAGATAAGGAAAATATTATGCGGCTTATGCTTCTAAAATTCCATTCTGATTCAGTTGAAATATAGATAACGAAGCGTGATAACGCTTGACAGCGTTCCCCGCTTAGCCATTATAAACAATTTGATATTAACATTATGAACTGGTATATCTATTGGTATTTTACAATCAAGTATTTCTTCTGGGGATTGCTTGGATATGGTAGAGCCGGAAATTACATTGGCTTTTTGTTTTTCTATCTCCCATTTATTGCATTGATAATGGCACTGATAGCACCATTGCCTTTTGTTAATGACAACAAGATTCTTATCTATCTCTCTTGTTCTGTTTTATTTATATTCATAAATGAAATCGTATTTTGGGATGAAACAAAAAGATACCGAAGGTGGAACAACCATTACAGGAACAATAACAACAACAGGAAAAGTTGGTTTTTTGTTGCTATCTCTATAATAGGCACTGTAAGTTGGTTTTTCCTCCCGCTTCTACTTAAAGACTATTATACCAATAGATAAAATGAGTTTATAACAAAGCGTGATAACGCTTAACAGCGTTCCTCGCTTAGCCATTAATGGTAATTAAGTATGATAGATTATTTATTTTTCAAATTTTATAGGCTATGGAAATACAGTTCTTATTCCGAAATAGCGGTTTATGCAGCTTTGTTAATTCTCGCTGTATTTCTGAATTGTAATATTCACACAATATGGGGAGTATTGGAACAATATAAAATATTGCCTTATCCAACGCGAACAATGTATAATGTGTCTTTAGGGCTGATATTCATTCTTTTATGTATTCGTTTCTGCTGGAAAAGAAGGTATAAAGCTGTCATAGAGAAGTTTAATGAAAAGCCTAATAAGAATAATCTATTGATACTTATATTATACATTTTCCTTTCGTTGTTTCTCTTTGTTTTAGAGGCTTTTTATAGTAAAGGGAAAATATAAATATACCATTAACAACGCAGGATAACGGCAAGCCGTTCCCTGCTGAACCATTAATAACAATAGTGCGAAACATGAAAATTATAAAAATAATATTGTATTACTTACTATTGGTAAGTACGCTTTATGCAGGTGTCAGTATTATAAGTCCCTTATACGGAACAGGGTGGCATTTTTCGCTTGCATCTATGTATTGGGCTGTCTTTTCAGTGCTATTTATCGGAAGCGATTTGTGGCTACATCATAAAATATCACGCCTAATCGCCTTATCTATATTGGCACTTGCCTACTTAATGAGTTTTGAATATTATTTGTTTTGTGATGAATATAGATCCGTGGTTCATCAAGGTTCAAGCGGAAAGATTTTTTTAGCAGACATAGGCAAATTTCATAAGTATTGGTTTTATCAAGGTTTACTGGTTGCCTATCTGCTTTTGACAATTGGAGTTTCGCATCTATTGAGAAGGAAAAAGTTATTAACAAATCGGGATAACGCTTAACAGCGTTCCCCGCTTAGCCATTAACATCAAAAAGCAGTGTACCATAATGGAAACAAGAGATAAACTTTTTACAGAAGAACAGTATTTGAAGCAACTGAAAATGTATGATGAAGATATTAGTTATTATGAACAAATGCATCTTTCAGGAAAACATATAGGTTACGATTCTTTGTTCAATTATAGGCTTCGTTATTTATTAGTACAGTATTCTATGGGACAGGATATTGATAAGCTGAAAAACAATTATGTGAAAGCCCTCAAAACAATGCCGAGATTTTGGACGGACAACGGATTTTATATTGAAATGTTGTGGCTTCTGTCAATAGGCATTATGTTGGATTACGAAGACGACCTTATACATGGTCTGGTGCAACTGATAAAAGACAGAGAAGCTAAAGACTATATTTATGATACATTGATTAGATACAGATTTCCTGATTGGGAAAGGACAACAAACCAAGTATTATATCCGTCACCCTATCGAATTGCTATCACTGTTACAGAGTTGGCTGAACAAGACAAAGCAGAAGCGGTGAAACGATTGGAAAAATACCTCAAAAAAGAATGGTATCGAGGACATTCTGATTTATCTTGGCATGACGACCATAAATATGGTATCAACCATGACGGTTATTGGTGTTTTGAAAGCGGTGCATTGGTCAAGGTCTTGGGGCTGGATGATAGCAGCCTGAAAGGGTTGCCCTACTATCCATACGACATGGTACACTGGAATGACAATATTAAATGAAGAAAAGGTATGAGTTACTCTGTTTGTGCATATTTGACAGAAGCCGATAAGGTAAAGTCTGTTTATGGAACTTGTGATAATCAGCTTATAAACCAATTAAAGGTTGCGTTGAAGCAGGAACTTGACACTCTGAACGATTATTTCAGCGATAGCCTGAACACGGATAAAGATGCTTATGCAGCGTTGGCAGATATAGTGAACGGAGAAATCCGTTATCCCGAAATTGCTTTCATGTACGGGTATGTATATGAAAAGATTTGCAACCATTATGGAACGCAAATCTACTGTGCGGAAAACCTTTGGCAATTGGATAGCCAAAGTACATTCATCCCTATTCCATTGAGCAGTGATTTTCCCTATATCATCAGCATACCCGTTTCAGATTTGGAGAGCAAGCGGACGGAATACACCTCACTACAAGAGGGTAACGGTATCGGAGATTATGATTACGAGCAGGAAATGGACGACTTGAATTTCATTTTCGATGAAGCCGTTGAAGCGCAAAAAGACCTTGTTATTATGGTGTATTGATATGGTACACTGGAATGAGAATAAAATATGATGTTAACGAAGCAGGATAACGGACAAGCCGTTCCCTGCTAAACCATTATCAGTAATTAAATAGTGTAACATTATGAATATATATGAAATTGGACAAGACTTTGATAATTACAAGTTCTTTGTATTCAAGGAAGAAGATAAATCAAATAAAGATGTTTGGGATTATAATGGTCAATCACTTGTTAATGAGTGGAAAGGGCTTAGCTTAGAATTGTTTAAAGATAAAAGAAAAAAGAAAGACAAACGAAGTGAGGACTTTGATGCTTCTTGTTATTTTTCTGGTTGTCTGATAGTAAATAAAAGAACATCTTTATTGCTCGCTGAAAAGCTGAAAGGACAAATAGAAGTTTTACCTGTCAATGTAGACGGTAATACTTCAAACTATTATTTTATAAATGTATTGAATACAGTCGATGCCTTAAATATAGAGTCCAAGAGCAATGAAGAAATTTTGAAGATGATGAGAGATAATAATGGTATTTTCAATAAAGGAAATATCGGTTCATATATCATATTTCGGGATAGTCTGTTTAATAACAATTATTATTGCACAGATGAATTTGTAGATTTTGTGAAGCAATATTCAATCACAGGATTAAAATTTACATGTGCAGGTATCGCAAAATAAATCACTGATAACAAGCCAAGTTAGCTGCTAAACGCAGCTCCTTGTCAAGCCATTATGAACAATTAGAGTACACGATATGAGAAATGAAATTTTACAGTTGAAAGATTTAGGTCGTATGCCTAATGAAAGTATCAATGATTCTGATAGCATTGATGAGTTGATAAATGCTTATGATACTTTATTAGAACAAATACAATTCCCCATATCATTTGATGAAGCTATGGTGTTGGTACAAATCTTCCCTGAAAATGCTTTTTATGATTTGCAGTGGAGCTTACTAAGACTTGTAGAGTCCGTTTGTGTTGATGATGATAGGTATATTCAATTAATAAACTCTTGCCCAAGTCAAGAATGGCGGGACACTCTAAATGCTCGCTATGCAAATTATAAAAAGGCACAAGAGGTAAAGTAAGTTCATAACAAGCCGGGATAACGGACTAACGCCGTTCCCCGTCCAGCCATTAGTAGCAATCAGAAACAAATAGTAGTATGGAACATTTCAAAGAAGTACCAGATGTAAATCGGTTAATAATATCTCCTCTCTATTTAAGAGAAGGATTAGAGTTTGCAAAAAATCAAGGCTATAATGATATTTTAATATCAACGGACGACATCGGCATCAGTGGTGTTTCCTGTAAACACACATTAAATGTAAGTCTAATATGTGAATATGATTTTATTGAAACCTTGATTATTTCAGGGTACGACTTTACAATAGAACCATGCAATTTAAATCAACTAAGTGTTTTACCGCACTTAAAAAAATTGGGACTTTGGATTGACAAGGTCTTTACTATTGATTTCAGTTTGTTTCCCAAACTTGAAGAATTGAAGTATTATCATACAAAACAAACAGAAAATGTAGATACTTTAATAAACTTGAAACGACTGCATATTTATAATCTCAAATCAGAAGATTTGAAAGAACTGAAAAGCATGAATTTGTTAGAAGAACTGACACTATGGGATGCCAAAAATATAAATTTGAATGGTTTATGTCAATTAACTAACATAAGAACGTTGGAGATTGTTCGTTCTCGAAAAATGATAGATATTAGAGGTTTATGTAATTCAAATAGACTTAAAGAATTATCATTATATTATTGCAATAACATAACGGACATTAGTGTTTTGAACCGTTTATCAAGAGTTAAAATACTTAGATTACGTAACTGTAAACGACTTCAAGATTTAACCCAATTAGTACCCAACAATACGATTAAGCAGATTAGTATTTCAAGTCTAAAAGACTTGAAATTTTTGGCAGGAATGAAGAAACTCAAATTCTTGCATTTTGATGATGTAATTGATGGAGATATATCCCCATTATTGGACTCTTCTTTAGAGTTTGTAGGTATGGTTTCAAAAAAGAAATATTCCCATACAGAAAAGGAAGTGAACCTAATACTGGAAAGAAACCGATTGAATAATAAATAGCTACTAACAAACCGGGCTAACGCTTACAGCGTTCCCCGCTTAGCCATTATAAACAGTAATGCAAAATATGAAACAGAAAATATACCATATCATTATCTTTTTACTCTTTTGGTTTTGTGGAGTAGCCTATTCACAAAATCCCAAAGCAGATATTTTGCAGCAAGACCTTTCGGGCTTGTTTGACAATTTAAGCATGATTGGCATATTAGGAGAAGATTGTAGCCGAATTGATATTCATATTACCGAAGTTCGGAAAATGGATAGTAGAGAATATGAGATAAAGGGTATCAGTCGTACCCGATTATCCGTAATCTGTCCGTTTAAGGGAAAGGTTTGTGTAGATAGCATTTCTTCCTGTTCCCAAATGATAAAAAGTGAATATACGGAATTGGACGGTTTCATATACGGGTATTACTCGTTTGCGGAATACGGAGATAAACGATATAGCGGTACATTCTCCGGTTCTTTCAAGCAGGGGTATCGGATGAGCGGACAGCAAATAGAGAAAGGACGGAATGAAATAGCAGAACTGAAATTGAACTTATCTGAATATCGGGGTAAGTGGAAATCCGCAAAGGGACTGACAAAAGTCTGTTCTTGGGCAGATGAGATTATACCCGATACTCCTGCAAACTTCTGCCTGTTTAATGATGCAGGCGAATGGATTGTATCACCGAAATATCGTAAGAATGGTTGGGAAAATCTATATAATGCCTATCACAATGAAAATCTGACAACGGACGAGATACAAAAGGCTCGTGAGGTGGAAGAACAGGAATGGTGGGTAAATAAAAGCCAATCATGCAAAGTAATTTGAGTTTATAACAAAGCGTGATAACGCCTAACAGCGTTCCCCGCTTAGCCATTACTAACAATACGAATAACTCTTTATGATAAAATTCATTTTAGATGCGATGTATTATCAGATATTCATATTTAATAGGGATAAATTTATATTGGAAAATCCACATGAGCGGACGATACAGATAATATGTGGAATATTATTTCTTCCTGTTATAGTATTGGCATATCTACTGATAGAGGAGAATTTCAATTATAAAACCCCTTTTGTGTTTTTCATCATAATCTATGTTTTATTATACAAGACATTCTGTTCGTATTATATCAAAAGGAAAAAAGGTATGGAAATTATAAGGAGTAAACCTCTGATATTTAATAGCCAAAAGGTTTCTTCCTTCATATCATGGATGATTTATCCCATTTTGGTTGTATTACTTTATTTTATAATAACACATCGTCATTGGCTAAAAATTATACAATAAAGATTTAATAAGTTAGTAACAACGAAAGATAGCATCTGACGATGCTCCTTTCTAATCATTAGATATAAAGACATGAGAATATTTGTATTGTATTGTTTGTTCCTTTTCCCACTTAGCTATGTTATAGCGAAAAACGGCTATGTGGAACAAAATTCAGTAAAGTATCATTTTTTGACTGAACAAGATACCCTTTATATAGAAACAGAAAAAACAGAATTTGAAACTCTATATAGGCTGTGTTTTAATCAGCACGATGAAAAGAAGGTCATTTTTGAGTTGAAAGCGGTAGATGATAGCAATATTGACTTCGTGCAAAGCTATACAATCAATGGAGTGAGAAAGTTTGATTGCTTTGCTGTGTATGATAATGTGGCAGACGGAAACCGTTTCCTGTTCTTTGATTATGAAAATCAAGCAGCTTACATAACGCCTACTTGTTTTTCCGGTTTCTATCCGATATGCAGTTCTGTGGACTTTTCAAAAACGGAAGTTTTATTACAAAATGAGCACTCCCATTTGAAACAGCTAAACGACACATTAAGTATTGATAGTAAAGTGGCTTATGTACCATTTAACTGTAATAATCGAATTATAAAGGCAACTTTAGTTCCATATCCTCAAGCGAGAAAGGGCAATAGATATCTAATAACGAAAGATAGCATCTAACGATGCTCCTTTCTAAGCATTCAAGGCATTAGCTGTAATTATATGACATGAAAATCTATGAGAATAAAATATTGAGAATACTTGGATTTATTTTTATTTGGATTTATGTATTCGGTGTGGGCATTTGTTTTGCCGGAAGGTGGTATGCCATTGGAATACCGGGAGTGGTTTTATTGCTTGTATGGTTAAATCACAATCTTATAGGTGCTGCTATTCGTAGATATAGAGCAAGGCAGGCAATCAAACAGATAAAAAAGCATGGAACACGATTATCGGTTGATTTAAGCCAATGTAAAGTCAGTGCGCAGAAATGGAGTAGCAAGAAGTCAAGGATGCAAGAGCCAGTCTTTAAGGTATTCAATTCATGGGAAACCCAGTTTTGGAATGGTGTTAGCGGCTCTTTGTTTCCTGACATTTATCATAGTGAACAAGTAGTGTCCACTGCAATATGCACCGTGACGTACACCACCCCATACAAAGGAAAGACAAAAACATTTCGCAGTGATGCAATTTTGAAGGAAAAAGTTTCATTGGAAATGCTATTGCAATATTATGGAGTGGCAACGATTTACATAAATCCGAAGAATGACAATCAATATTATTTTGATTTGGATTTTCTAAAATAGATACAGCTAACAACGCAGGATAACGGACAAGCCGTTCCCTGCTAACCATTAACAATAGTGCGATGAATAAAACTGTTCAATCCATAATAGCATTGACAGCTTTCAGTGCTTTGCTGATAGCCATAACATTATTTTGTGGTGGCTTAGGCTTTGGTCGTCTGTTCGGAATATATGGCATTATGGAATATTGTCTTTTGGGTATGCTTGTAATAATAGATATACTGGTAATCTACAAGGTCTATAAACTATATGCAATGCAGCCTAAAACCATAATGTTATTGTTGGGTTTGGAATGTTGCTCTATCCTTTTGTGGCTTGCCTTTATCTGTATAGACCAAAGTTTATTGGATTGGCAAATTACAAACTTCATATTGCAAGCTGTTTGTTTAGACGGCTTCACGGGAGATGAACGAGGATTGAATATGCTTGCAGTCTTATGTGGCATTGTTTATCCCCTTATTGGGATTGGGTGTTTATTCACCGGATTGGGATTTGTAAATAAGTTAGTAACAACGAAAGATAGCATCTGACGGCGTTCCTTTCCAAGCCATTATGAATAAAGGAATAAAAAATACAGATAACTATTTTGAACGAGTGAAGCAACGTGCAAACCGGACGAATTACAGATACTATTTTTTTGACTACCTATATTTCAAGGGAGAGGTTTGGGGCAAGAAGATAGGGCGGATGTCAGGTTTTATACTGCTGTTTTGGTATTGGTGGTGGGTAGTAGTTCTGCCCGGCAACTTTCTCCTGATTAACAGTGTACCGGAATGGTCGTCCTTACATCTTGGCTATTTAGGTGCAATGTTTTTGCTTATTTGTGTATTTATTCTTGCACGATACAGGAAAGCCCGTGTACAGGCATTGTTGAACCGCTACCGCCGCTCTAAGCATATCAGCGCAGTACAGGCATATTTTCTGTTCCTGCTGCCCTTTGTACTTTTCTTCTTAGAAACATGGCTGTTCGATGAATGGGGTTGGACGGATTGCGTGAAGTGGAACAAATGATATGTCATTCATATATAAAACATCAGATATGGAACAACGGATTACATCATTATTGCTTCCCGCTCCCGAAGCGGAGTTGGAAGCGTCCTGCAAGGAACTGGACGAAAAGGTAACATGGCTGCTGCACAACAGCCGGAAAATGGACAACTACTTGGAACTTGAACCGTTCAGCAAGGACGGGCGGCTGTGCGCCCACGTGTGCGACACGCTCAAAAGCCTGCCGGAAACGCCGACACTGGCGGCATACAAGGACTACAAGGCAATCATTATCCTGCTGGGTATGTCCACCACCCATTACGCCATACTTGACGAACTGGCGGAACAGCACCGCAAGCGGGACGAGATACCCGAACTGACCGCCTACTGCGATGCGCTCCACTGGATGCGACCGGGACGGCAGTACCTCTGCAACGTGTACAACACGGTATGCCACGCTTTCCACCTGCTGCGGAGAAACCCGGTAAGGGGCAACCGACTGCTGGTGACGGAAAAGGAACTGCGCCACGCCGAACGGATGCTGTCGGAACTGGGCAGGCAGACGTTCACCGAAATGGTACGTCTGAAAGGCTACATGGTCTATGATGCCGAGAAACTGGCGGACAAATGCGGCATGGAATACGGCTCGTTCCGGCGAAAGGTAAAGAAAATGACCGGGTACACGGCTAAGGAATGGGTGATAAAGGAACGGGTAAAGGACGTGGAACACTACCTGTTGAACACAAACCTCACGCTTACCGAAGTGGCGTTCACCACCGGGTTCGCATCGACATCGAACCTGAACGACTTCTGCAAGGCGTATCTTTTAGATACCCCCGGAGAAATACGCAGAAAAGCGCAGGAAACAAGAAAATGCACAGTTACAAGAACGTAATGTGAAAAATCAAGAATAAAACTGATTTTTTATGCCCGTAACTTTGTGCTTCATAAAAGATAAGCACAAGGTTATGGAACATAAGATACCGTTGGAAACATACTTCGCCGGACTGCTTCAAAAAGTGGAATGGCAGATACAGGAATACGAGGACACCGCAGCGGACACGCTGACGCTCTGCCGCCTGTGCGTGGACTACCTGCAAGAGATACTGGGCGAACTCAAAACCTTTATAATCTCCTACCCGTTCGCCAGCACGGAAGAAGAAATACACTTCTTCAAGGAACTGAAACCGCTTTTAGCGAGCAAAATCATCTATTACAATACCGTTTACAAGATAGAGGTGCGCTTCCCCAGCGGCAGCGAGGACGTGCAGCGGGACTACCTGCTGTCGGAAACCGACCGGATTTCAAGGTCGTTCCAGCGGAACTTGGCGTTCTACCAGTACCACCGAACGAAAGCCACCTACTTGGACAGGCAGTATTTCATACGTGGGAAGCCTGACATACAAATCATCGTGGACAGTTTCTATTACGAAACAGACCCACAGTTCAGCACCAGTCACGATTTCAAGGTAGCCAAGATTTTAGCCAACGAACTGCTGGAAATATACCTCACCAACCGTCTGCACGAGCTGGAACGCCGGGAACAGCGCAAGCGGGTGAAGAACGGCTTCATGGGCAGGCTGTTGCGCTGGACGGGGACGAAAAGGGCGTTGGTGGAACTTATCTACGCACTGGACGCCTGCGGCTGTCTGAACAAGGGAACGGTTGATATTAAGGAGATTGTAGCCTACTTTGAATACGTGTTCGACATAGACCTCGGCGACTTCTACCACACCTACATGGAACTAAAAGCCAAGACCAAAGACCGAACGGGCTTCCTCTCCACCCTGAAAGACAGGTTGCTGATGCGCATGAGGGAGCAGGATTAGGCAACCGTGCTTTAACAAAATTTATTTCGCCACAGGTGGGTACATCTGTGGCGTTTTATTTTTCAGGACACCCGAACTTTGCGGCAAATCAATCAGTTACCGTTATGGAAATAATAACATTCGAGTCCAAAGCCTACAAGGAACTGGACAACAAGATTACCGCCATTGTCGACTACATCTTCAACCACATGGAAACGGCAAGGCAAAGCGAGGAAGACATGTGGGTGGACAGCTACGAGGTCTGCACGTTCCTGAAAATAAGCGAAAAGACCCTGCAACGCCTGCGGGTGTCGGGGACTATCGCCTATTCCAACATCAGGGGACGCTACTTCTACAAGGTCAGCGAGATACGCCGGATGCTGGAAGAACGCCTGATAAGGAGCAACAAGGAGAACATCGACAACCTGATAACCAACCACCAGTTGTATGCTAAGGAAAGAGGAAATCTTAGAAAGGACAAGTAACGGGCTGGCGGTGTTCAAACACTACCTGCCCGGAAACTGGCGCATAGGTCGCAACTTCCTTAACCCGCTGTACGAGGACAGCAAGGCTTCCTGCAACATCTACTTCGACCGCCGGGGCGGTATCTACAAGATGAAAGACTTCGGCAACGACAGTTATAGCGGCGACTGTTTCTTCCTCGTGGGGCAGTTAAAGGGGCTGGACTGCAACCGGGCGGCTGACTTCGTGGAGATACTGGAAATCATCGACCGGGACTTGGGTTTGGGGCTGGCTTCCGGCACTCCGGTTTCCGTTCCCCCGGCAACCGTCCGCCGGGCAGTGCCGGACAAACCCGAAGAAACGTCCGAAAAGCCCGTCAAGCCCTACCAGTTCCGGGAACAGAAGTTCCCGCTTGCCGAACTGGTGTACTGGCAACAGTACGGCATCACGCCCGAACTGCTGGAACGTTACAAGGTCTGCTCGCTCCGGGAGTATCACAGCGAAACGGCAGAGGGCAAACCGTACACCTACACTTCATCGGTGGCAGAACCCATGTACGGCTACAAGGGCAAACAGCACATCAAGCTGTACCGCCCGTTCTCCACGCCCCGCTTCCTCTACGGCGGCAGCTTCGGCGAGAACTACAGTTTCGGGCTGGAACAACTGCCAGCCAAAGGCGACACGCTATTCATCACGGGCGGCGAGAAAGACGTGCTTTCGCTGGCGGCGCACGGTTTTCACGCTATCTGCTTCAACAGCGAAACGGTGACTATCCCTCCCACGCTGGTCTATCGGCTGACGTTCCGCTTCAAGCACATCGTCCTGCTCTTTGACATGGACAAGACGGGCAGGGAAAGTTCATGCAAGCAGGAAAAACTATTGGAAGAATTTGGCGTGAAACGCCTGCTGCTCCCGCTTCCGGGAACGAAAGAGGAAAAGGACATATCCGACTACTTCAAAGCCGGGAACACCCGTGAAGATTTCCTGAAGCTGTTTATCGAATTTTTAGACAACCTGTATAGCGACACATTGATTATGCTAAAATCATGCGAGATAGATTTCAACAACCCGCCCGCCAAAGCACAAGAGATTATTTCGGCGGGTGACGTTCCGCTGGGGACACAAGGCAACCTGTTCGGCATCACCGGGGGCGAGGGAACGGGAAAGAGCAATTATGTAGCCGCAATCGTGGCGGGCTGCATCTGCCCGGCTGGTGCGGAAGTAGATACGCTGGGCATACAGATAACCGCCAACGGCAGGCACAAGGCGGTCTTGCTTTACGATACCGAGCAATCGGAAGTGCAACTGTTCAAGAATGTAAGCAACCTGCTGGCACGTGCCAAACAGCCGGACAAACCCGATGAACTCAAAGCGTTCTGCCTGACGGGTATGTCACGCAAAGAACGCTTGAACGCCATTGTGCAGAGCATGGATAAGTTTTACTACCAGTACGGCGGCATCCAGTTGGTCGTCATTGACGGCATCGCCGACCTTGTTAAGAGTGCCAACGATGAAGCGGAAAGCGTGGCGGTGATAGATGAACTTTATCGGCTGGCTGGCATCTACAACACGTGTATTCTGTGCGTGCTGCATTTCGTCCCCAACGGTTTGAAGCTGCGGGGACATTTGGGCAGCGAGTTGCAGCGCAAGGCGGCTACAATCCTTTCGATAGAGAAAGACGATGAACCCGCCCAGTCGGTGGTGAAAGCCCTGAAAGTAAGGGACGGAAGCCCGCTGGACGTGCCGCTGATGCTCTTTGCATGGGACAAGGAAGCCGGGATGCACGTGTACAAGGGCGAGAAGCCCCGTGAGGAAAAGGAGAAACGCAAGGAAAGGGAACTGGTGAATGTCGCACATGACATCTTCGGGCGGCAGACACGCATCACCTACATAGACCTTTGCGAGCAGTTGCAGCAGGTATTGGACATCAAGGAGCGCACCGCAAAGAGCTATATCCGCTTCATGCGGGAAAGGGACATCATCACCAAAGACACGGCGAACCAAAGCTGTTTTGTCATCGGTTCATATCATCTTCAAAGGAACGCAAGCTGCCCGTAGGCGTATGGGCTGAACTTGTGTATTTTTAGGTGCTTGTGTCCTGCCCTGTTGTGATAACACGGCAGGATTTTTTCTGTTTGCACGTGATTTTTCAGGGTATTTGCTTAACTTTGCAGAAGTTACACGGAAAAGTAACGGCAGTTGGACGGCGGTTGCCGGAATATTGCCTTTATATATAACATATACGTTCGCCGAACGTCCCAAAGTAGAAAACTGGCACTTTTCAAAATGTGGGGATATTCAGCGCAGGATATGCTATGCGTTTGTCATAGCGTGGCTGCACTGTTTCCACATTTGGGTATGCCAGTACCTCTACTTTGAAACAGCGTCATGCCACGCTTTCTTTTTGGGGTGGCGGCTAACGTGCCAAGACAGTAGGGATTTATATCACTTTAATACCTGACAATATGGAACAAATCAAAGCGCACATCGCCGTATCGCTGGACGGGCATACCGCCACGCCGGACTATGAACTGGACTGGTTGCCTGATAAAGTAAAAGCTATCATCGGCAAATACTATTTGGATGCGGATTGCCTGCTTATGGGGGCGAACACCTATAACTACATCTTTGAACACTGGGGCGGGTGGCCGCACAAAAGCAAGCGGTCTTTTGTGGTGTCACACTACGACACCAACGTGACGCCGGACTGCGGGGTGGAGTTCCTGACCGAAGAACCGCTGCAAAGGGTCTATGAACTGAAACAGAAAACCGACATATTGGTAGTTGGCGGCGGCAAGCTGCTTACTTCATTGATTAAAGCCGGATTGCTGGACAGCCTGACTATCTACACCGTCCCAGTCATGGCGGGCAAAGGCATCGGCTTTATCGGGGAAACATTCGGCTCACATTGGAAACTCTCGGAAAGCAGGGTGCTGGATAACGGGGTGGTCTGTTCGACCTACCTGTTTGGCGGGAGCGTATAAAAAATGCGCCCGGTTCCCGCCGGGCGCAACCACTAAAATTTCAATTATTATAAGTTGTAAAACCTATCACAATGAAATTTCAGTGGCAAAGATAGGCTATTTCTTCGGTTTCGCTTTCTTTTCGGGAAATGAAAAACCGATATTGAACTGTTCGTCCAGCACAAGCGAAGCATCGAAAGCCTTGCCGTTCTTGCCCTTGAAGCCCTTGATTAGCCCTGTCTTGCGTTTCGTCGCCAGCTCGACAATCTGCTTGTCGGAAAGCTGCTTGTCGCACTTGTTGCGGAATATGGTAAGCGTGCAGTCCACGTTGGAACACTTCGCCACTTTCGGGTAGAACAGGATGCGCCCGTTATTGCATTTGGGGCAGGAACAAGTTTCGCCATTGGCGATAGATAACTGCACCGATAGCAATTCCGCCGTGATTTGAGCGGCGTACACCTCAATGCCCTTTCGGAACATGTCGGCATCCATGCTGCCCGCTTCTATCTTGGCAAGGGCGGTTTCCCACATGCCCGTCATTTCGACATCGGCAATCTTCTTGTCCCTGACAATCCTGTAAACGGCAAGCCCCTTGTCGGTGGGTACAAGGTTCTTCTTCTCACGCACGATGTACTGGCGGGCGAACAGCGTTTCGATAATCGCCGCACGGGTGGCGGGTGTGCCTATCCCGGCATCTTTCAGGCTGGCTTTCAGTTCGGCATCTTCCAGTTCCTTTCCGGCGTTCTCCATTGCCGCAAGCAGGCTGCTTTCCGTGTGCAGCGGTTTCGGCTTGGTCTGCTTTTCGAGCAGATCCACGCCGGAGAGTGGCAAATATTCTCCCTCTTGGAGTGGCGGCAGGCTGGCGGCTTCTTCATCCCCGCCCGTTTCCTGCTCGCCGAACACGGCACGCCACCCGGCTTCTTTCATCACAGACCCTTTCACCGTGAAGTCGGTATCTCCCCCTGACAGCAAGGCGGTGGTAACGTCTTTCACGCACTTGCCCGAAAAGGCTTCCAGCATACGCCCGGCTACCAGCTCGTAAACCGCCCGCTCGTCTTTGGAAAGTTCGCCGGGCAGGTTCTCGGTAATGATTAAGGCGTGGTGGTCGGTCACTTTGCTATCGTTCACGCTGCGGCGGTTCAGTGCCGCACCGTCCAGCCCGGCGGCATACCCGGCAAAGCGGGGGTATTGCCCCAGCAGGGCGACACGTTCCGGCATTTCATCGAAAACGTCCTCCGGGATATAGCGGCTTCCGGTTCTTGGGTAGGACATCACTTTCTTTTCATACAGGCTTTGCGCTATGGAAAGCGTCTTGTCAGCCGAGAAGTTCAGCTTCGTGTTCGCTTCCTTTTGCAGCGTGGTAAGGTCGTACAAAAGCGGCGGTTCTTGACAGGCTTCTTTCCTCTCAACGGATTTAACCACAAGTTGCCCGGCATCCTTTACCCGTTGCAGGGCGGCTATGGCTTCGGGCTGCTGTTCCCACTTGGCGGTCGATTGGGCGGTGAAACTTATTTCCCCGCTGGCGGTCGCCGCTTTGAGTTGCCAAAACTTGGCGGGTACGAAATTCTTGTTCTCCAAATAGCGGCTGCATATCATCACGAGCGTGGGTGTCTGCACCCTGCCCAGTGAGAACACCCCCTGCCCGGCGGCAACGCTCAACGCTTGGGTGGCGTTTATCCCTATCAGCCAGTCCGCTTCGCTGCGGGACTTGGCAGAAAGGTAGAGGTTATCGTAATATTCGCCCGGCTGCAAGTTATCCAGCCCCTCACGGATTGCCTTGTCGGTAAGGCTGCTTATCCACAGACGCACAAATGGTTTCCGACAGTTCAGGTAATGGAAGATATAGCGGAAGATTAGCTCACCCTCACGCCCGGCATCGGTGGCGACAATAATCTTGTCGCACTGGTCGAAAACTTCCTTTATCACTTTCAACTGTTTCAGCACGCCGGGGTCTGCCTTGTAGCCTTTCTCCGCTTTCACCTGACGGGGAATTAGCTGGAAATCGGGCGGCAGTATGGGCAGGCTCTCCCTGCGGAAGTTCGCCACGCCGTAGGCTTCCGGCATGGCAAGCTGGATTAAGTGGCCGAACGCCCATGTCACCATATACCCGTTGCCGGAAAGATAACCGTCATTACGCCCGGTCGCACCGATGATGCGGGCGATGTCCTTTGCCACGCTGGGCTTCTCTGCTATCAATGCAATCATAATTCTTTACTTTTTAAGGTGGGTACTACATTTTCATTCCTCTGGACTTCTTGGGCTTGTCCGCTTTCAGGCTCTTGTCCTGCGCTTTCTCCTGCTTCTCTTTCTGCTTGGCGGTGGGCTTGTCCTGACCCTGTTTCAGCGGCTCTTTGCCCTGCTTGGTGGCTTCGTTGGTCTTGCCCCCCGAATTGACCGCTACCTGCGTCCGGCTCTCGGCGGCGGGGGTAACGTCTTTCGGCTGCACCTTGTCGGGGGATTTGCCCTGTGCGCCGGGCTGTACATGACCGTTGAACTCAACGCCCTTGCCGTCCTTTAGCCCGGCTACCTGCTGCTCTGCGGGCTGCTGTCCCTGCTGCAAGAACTGGACGGCGGCACGGGGCAGGAACTCCAAGCCACGCTCCACCGCACTGACCTGCAAATAGGCACTGCGCTTCGTGCCGTCCCTGAATTGCAGGTTTTCCATTTTCACCGCTTGCCCGGCTTCAAAGGCGGCTTTCTGCTCCGGGCTGACTTGCACGTTACAGATTGTATCGGGGCATTTCCACTTGTCAGCCCGCATATACTCCAGTTCGTGCGTGTACCTGTCCCGGCTGACGAACACGGGGATTTGCTCGCCGCTTTTCGGGTCTTTGATTTCAGCGATGCCGCCCAAGTTGCCAGTGCCTTGCAAGTTGCCCTGTTCCTGCTTGGTGAACCCGTGTTCATGGAACGGGCGTTGCAACAGTTTCTCGTCCTGCTGCACGCCGTGCAGCTTGGGGACTACCGTGCCGTCCTTAGCCTGATAGAAAGAGAGCTTGACATCGGTAGGTTTGAGGTAGAAGCCGCCCACCGTCCCCGAAACGGTGTAGGTGTTGCGGGACTTGTAGCCACGCATCACCCGGTCGAAGTCCTTCGTGTTTTTCAGGGTGTCGGCGGTGATGCCGACTTTTTTCAGGTTCTCCCAGTCGATTTTTGACGGGTCGAAGCGGTAGCCCTGCTTGAACTCGTGGAAGTCGGGCTTCGGAACTCGAAGCATTTCAGCCCGCTTGTTGCCCTCCGGTGTAGGGTTGCGGTGGTTGTCCTCGATTGCCTTTGCGTCCCGCTCCGCTTCGGAAGCCTTGACGCTGAACAGTTCCAGCCCGGAAGTGTCCTGATACTTGCGGTAGAAGTTGGAAATGAAGTTGCTGAACACATCGCTGTTCTTGTCCACCTGCATGAACTCGCCGCCGTGTGTCGGCGGCACGGTCTGCAAATTGCCCTCCTTGTCGATACCCTTAACGGCACTCACCTTGCCCTGCTGTTTATCCAAGACCAGCAGCACGTCTTTTTCCTGCCCCTCTGCGGGCGGGGTCATTCTGTTTGCCATAAATAATTGGAATTTTAGTGGTTACGGGAATAGTCCCGCCCAAAGGTAGCGACTAAATATGCTATATTTGGACGGGCGGCAAGGGCTGTCCGAATTTGTCCTGCGGTGTCCCGATTTGTCCGGGTGGGATGAAATTCCGCAACCATTGGTTGCAGAATTGAAAAGGGCATAAAAAAAGAGAGTGAATGATTTCACTCTCTTTCGATGAACCCTTTGTGAACCCTTTGGTCGTTTTTTGAAATAGCTAAAACTCAAGTAATTTGCATATTTTGCAAAAGAAAATCATTCGAGTATGAACCATATGTGAACCCTTTAATGGATTAGCGGGGAACACTGTTTAAGCGTCATCGCGCTTCGTTAGTAATCTGTTATTGCACTCGTTTCAAATCCCCGATAGATTGGAGTGACATTTCTATGTAGGGAATAGTTTTTAGAATATGGATGTTATCTATTGCTTCTTTACCACCCAATGCCAATGCCGATACAAGACATGGAGATTATAGAATAAAAATAATTCATCTTTCTTATTATCAGTCATTTGAATATTTTCTGTTTTTCTCTATTTTTGCCATTTTCTGTTATTCAGTACACTTTGAAATATCATTTTCTTTTGTACCTTTGCATCCGCAGAAAACAAAAGAAAATCAACTATTTAGTGTAATTACCCGGTTACGGCACCTAAATCGAGATAAAACCTCTAAACAATGGCAATGTTAGAAAATAAAACGAAAGAAAACCCCAAGCTGGAGCAAAATAAGCTCTCGGACGGTAGAATAAGCCTTTACTTAGAGTATTATTTCCTCCTCAAATTATTAAAAGTAATACTGTCAAAAAGAAATACCTTTTATTCTTACTCTTTTCGCCAGTACTTATATCTTGCAGTCAACAGAAAAAAGTTTAGTACGGTTTGGATATATAGACAAAAAACAGACTAAACTCCAAACATGGAAATTCAGATATTTTTTATACATTTCTCTTATATACAAATGATAGCCGAATTCAATTCATATATGAGTAACATAGACATAGACTTCTTCAAGGAGTTGTGTCTGAAACATGGAGAGTTACGACATTATAAAAAGAATGAGTTTATTCTCCATGAAGGTGATGCCTGTTCTTTCTTCGGGTTTATCTTATCAGGCGTAGTCAAATACAGTTGCACCAACCGGACAGAAAACAAGCCGTATAATGTCGGTTTTTCCTTTCCAAATGAATTTATAGCCGATTATCCCACTTGCTTATATGGCATGAAATCAGAATTGAATATACAGGCGATAATCCCGTGCGAGATTTACATCTGTTCTTCTACATTCTTACAGCAAAAATTCAAGGAAAATAATGAAAACCAACGGATAGCCCGTATCGCAGCCGAACAGATGTTTTTCCAATCATATTCACGTTATTTGGATTTATTCAGATTCACACCGGAAGAGCGTTACCTCCAACTTTTAAAAAAATGCCCTGCAATCCTTCAAATGGTATCACTAAAAGAAATAGCATCCTACCTTAAAATTACACCCATACACATGAGCCGAATCAGACGCAAGCAAAGTTTTGACAACAAAAAATAAACATAGGTTTAGAAATTTACATTCATAACAATATTCCAAGAGTATCTTAATCTGCCAAAGAATTCTTCTTTTTATCTTTGTCTTATCTTTGGTTGGTTCAACGAAGAGACAAAATAAAGATTGAATGAGTTAAACAAGAGATTAAAAAAAAGAATATGAAAACAAAAGAAATTCTTGGAATACTTATGCTATTCCTCTGTACATTCAGCTTTATAAGCTGCGACGATGATAATGAACAGACAAATGAATTAACCCCCGAAGCACTTTATCAGACTTCATGGCGTGGAACAGGGCATTGTGAGGCTTGGACAGTACAAAATATGGGGGTCGGTATGCAATTTGTAGATACTCGGAAAGGGAAAGTAAATTGGGAAGGTTACGATGAAATTGATATTACTTATACAATAGAAGGGAAATATATCACATTTAATAGCAATGCTTTATATTTGGGTGGAGCCCCTTGGATTATCAAAAGCTATACCCAAAAACATATAACCATTATACAGAATGAAATTAGTCCAGATAAAGAGAAAGTAGCTACAATTGAATTAGAGAAAATAGATTAAACTGAATCATGGGAACATTAAGTTGCATAAATGTATGCTACAACAGAACAATGAGAACCGTGAGATTTGCAAATTGAGCAAAGAAAGTCATAAATACCTTGTAAATAAAGGAAAAAATGCAGATTCATCTAATATTCCTTTATGTGCTATTATCGGGCTGGTCTATGGGCTGAAACACAAGGAAAAGAGATTCACCTTGTTCTTTTGTATAGGATTGGTTATTGGGTTAGGATGAGCAATTTATATGCTACTGCTAATAAGGTCAATGTAAATCAAAGGAATATGAAACTGAAATATATATTGAATGCTATACTATTTGTTTTGGCATTATCTTTTTTGTCTATGTGTATATTTAAGACTACAGAGTTAAGTTTAAAATGTATGCAATTTGCTGTATCTATCTCTTGTATAGGAGCAATGTTTTCTACAAAAAGATATAGATACATATTTGCATCTATTGCTTTAATCATTATAGGAATATCTTTTTCACTTTAAATGTCCATAATAACGATAATGATTTGATTATTGAATGGTATAATAATAGTCCAGTCTACAGATAGCGACTAAAAACGGGGGCAAGGGATGCCCGAATTTGTCCTGCGGAGCTTGAAATTATCCGGGTGCGGTAAATCTCCAACTGTTGGTTGGAGATTTAAAACGGGTACAGACCGAAGTTAATCGCTTGCTTTAAACGAGCCATTTGTGAGCCATTTGTATATATTGTTTTCGGCTTATAATCAACAGTTTTACAAAAATCGCATTATACTTGTGAGCCATTTGTGAAGCGTTTATGAAGCGTATGGCAAGCCTTTGATTGAGTTTCCGTTATTCTCCTATTATCAGGTGACACGACAAAAAGAAAACATCTTCGGCAAAATCTTTGTTATGTTTTTGCAGGTGATTACATAATATACTATCTTTGCATATAGAAACAAAGGACATAAATATGGCTTCATTCAGAAAAGAGATACTTGGGCAGATTGAACGGATAGATACCGGGCGTATATTCACGTTCCGGGATTTATCGTTTGAAACGGAAAAGACCGCCAATGTTGCGGTGCTACTTTCCGAACAGAGCCGCAAAGGGGTACTGGTACGGGTTGAAAAGGGGGCGTACTACCGTCCCAAGAAATCAGTGCTGGGGCTGGGAAAGCTGCCTGTCTATCAGGATGAACAGTTCCGCTACCTGACTGAAAAACTGAACGGCTATATCACGGGGGCTTACATCTATAACAAAATGGGGCTGACCGAACAGGTAGCCACAACCATAACGATAGCCACTCCTAACCCGGTTCGCCGTTTCCGTTTCAAGAACTTGGATATAGAGTGCGTGAAAGCCTACTGCATGGTCTATCCGGATGAAAGCCTTGTCCCGTACTTGCGGCTGCTCGATGCGATAAAGGACATGAAGCGCATACCCGGAACAACCGGGCAGGACATCTACAACCGGGTCAAAAGCCAATATTTCAACGGGTACAGCCTGCCGGAACTGGAAAAAATCGTATCTTTGGCGAAAAGTTACCCGCCACGTGTCAGAAAGGTGGTGGCGGATATACTGGGCGACATCAGACAAACCGTATTGCAAACGGAAATGGCAAAGACCATTCTTCCCACGACACGGTTCAACTTGGATTATAAAACAGCATAGGACAGAAATATGAATTTACATTCGGACAAGGAAGCGTTCAAGGAAATCATCGCACTGGCGGCTGACCATTTCGGCTACGAGCAGTCGCACGTGGAAAAGGATTACTGGGTATCGAAGATACTGCGGGATATTTCCATGTCCGAATATGCGGATAAGACCTACTTCAAAGGCGGAACTTCACTTTCCAAAGCCTACGGGCTGATAGAACGTTTCTCGGAAGATTTGGACTTGTTCGTGTTCACGGGTGATAAAGGTGCGTCCAAGCAGGCAGAAAAGACATTGAACAAGAAACTTTCCAAATACATAGCCGAACTCAATAGTGACATATACAAGGAAGATTTGTCGGAAACGGGCGGTAATTACCGTAAACTGTATTTCTCGTATGACAATGTATTTCAAGGCGTGGGACTGAAAGAACATTTGGAAGTAGAGATAAAATCCTGTGACCTGCCGGACAAAAAACTGATGTTCTACCCGGCGGACAAGCGGGTTATCAAACCGATTGTGACCGCCTTTCTTGAAAGCATCGGGCAAGAGGAACTGATAAGCACCTACGGGCTGGAAAGTTTTGAAACGCAGTGTATCAACCCCCGAAAGACTATCTGCGACAAGGTTTCAAGGCTGGTAAAGCTGTCTTACAATGAGGATGCAGCCGCACTGTTGGCAAAGCATATCCGTGACGTTTACGACTTGTCGGCACTCTACCACAATCAGGAATATAACGATTACCTACATTCGGAAGATTTCTTGGATGCCATGTACCGGGTGACGATAGAGGACGGACTAAATAAAAACTCCCGTTCGCACTTGTCGCTGGCTGATGCACCGATATTCAAGGATGCCGAAGCGGTCATGGCGTTACCCGAAGTGGCTACGGCGTACACTACCGATTTGAAGAAACTGACTTTCGACAAAAGCAAGATGCCGCCGATAGGCAAGGCTGTGGAAGCATTGAAGAACCTGCACGAAATATTAGTGCGTTTTGAAGCCTACCGCACCAAAAAGCAAAATGAAGAACAACCGTAAAGCTACATCGGCTGTTCTTCACTCCATACATTATTATATATAGCTATTCTTCCTCCTTAATCAAGTGGCATAACTCCGGGTCGTTCTTAATCCGGGTTATCTCGTCCTCGACTATCTGCCTGACTTCCTGACGGATGCGGTCATAGTTGGCTTGTATCTCCTCCTGCATCCGGTCGTTGCCGTCCTTGTCGGTGAAGTCGATAATCTGCGGCAACTTCACGTAATGGGCGGTTTCCCGCTTCACCTTTTCGTTGTCCACCACGATTTCGCAGTGGAAAATCTTCTGCTCTATCCGTTCATCGAAGTTGTCCGCCACAGCACCCACGAACATACCTTGCGTGAGGTTGGATATTTTGCTGGCGGGTATCAGGCTGTCCATTTGGGTGCTTATCGAGGTGGATTTTTCCCGTTGGTTTATCGTCATGCTCTGCCGTTTCTGCAACACCTTTCCGAAACGCTCGGAAAGGATTTTCGCCGTTTCACCGACTACTTGACCGCTGAACACGTTACCCACAGTATTTTGGATAACCCGGCTTTCCTTGTCCCCGTAATCACGGGTAAGCTGGCTGTAATCCTGAAAGCCTAACAGAACCGCAACCTTGTTGCTTCGGGCGGTGGCAATCAAATTATCCAACCCCCGAAAATATATAGTTGGTAATTCATCTATTATCACCGAACTTTTAAGCTGACCTTTCTTGTTTATCAGCTTCACGATACGGGAATTATATAATCCCAGTGCTGCCGAGTAGATATTTTGGCGGTCAGGATTGTTGCCGACAACCAGTATTTTAGGCTCTTTCGGGTTGTTGATGTCAAGTGAAAAATCATCGCCCGTCATTACCCAGTAAAGGGCGGGTGAAATCATCCTTGAAAGCGGGATTTTTGCACTGGCAATCTGCCCCTGCAACTGTTCAACTGCCGAACTTTCCCAAGCGTCCACGAACGGGGAAAGGTAATTTTCCAGTTCGGGATAACTGCGCAAAATCGTGAATACATCAGCGTATTTCTTGTTCAACAGTTCTATGGCATGGGGAAACGTGCAATACCTGCCGCCTTGATAGATGCGCAAATACCAAATAATGGCTGCAAGCAGGATAATCGGGCTTTCCACGAAGAAGTCGCCCTGCTTGCTTATCCAGCTTCGATTGAGGTTAAGCATAATCGTGTAGCTGGCTTCATAAGCATCCGCAATGTCCGACATGAAGCTGGCGTTTATAGGGTTACATCGGTGGCTCTTGCGTGGGTCGTCAAAGTTGATAACGTAAAATTTCGGCTTGACCTTGTAGCCGTCCAAGTGGTTAAGCAAATGATTGTAAGCGATTTCCGAAAGGTCAGGAAACTTATAATCATACAGGTAGAGCGCAAAACCTTTCTCGATTTGCTGTTTTATGTAATTATTTACTACTGCGTATGACTTCCCGCTGCCCGGCGTTCCTAACACGATGCTCGCACGAAAAACGTTTACAACGTTAATATAGCCATTGTTCCACTTCTTCTTATAGTAGAACCGGGTAGGCAGATTTACAGAATACTCGTTCTCGATAAGCCTTGTTTCCTGCTGGAAACTTTCGTTCTCGGTATTAAAGACATCATCCATGAGGTTGTTTTTCAATAACCGGGACATCCACGTACCCGCCATGAGCATACAGATATAGCCCGCCGACAGCGTGGCGATATAAAACACAGTGTCCGCCGTATGTGGCAGCGGAAGTTCCAGCAGCCACCAGTTCAGGAAAAACAACACGACACCCGCCGCAAGGCTGCAATGTATCTTCGCCCACGTTATCTTTTCCTCTTTCACGCCCTTAGTGCCGATACACGACAGGGCGAGGAACACCACCGAAAATAGTTTTGTCCATAAGATAGACGAGAACAGCCCGGTGGTGCGCTGGAAGTTCCACAGTATCTTGTCTATCACCTCAAACGTCACTCCCCATTCTTTCAGGGTGGAGTAACAGAACCAGTACACGTTTATTCCCACGAATAGAATACTGACAGCCCGCATAAAGTCCATGACCCTTGCAAGCCCTCTCAAATCATCTTCCTGTTGCATGATTGTAATGTTTTTAAGTTAGTTGATGCGCCTTGTGCGCTTCTTTTTCTTCTTTCTCTTTTGGCGGTCGGTGTCCTGCGGCTCGTCACCGCCTGATGCACCGCCGCCCAGCAAACCGCCGAAAGCACCCAGCACGGAAGCCATGCCCGAAACGATGTCGGCTTTCGGCGTGAAGCCCGGCTGTTCCTGATGCGTGGGCTGGTCTTGCTGCGGTGCTGCCACTTCGGACTGGTGTATCTTTCCGGTTTCGCCCGAAAAACGTTCGTTGAACACGTTCGCCGAATACTCCTTACCCAAGCGTGAACCGTTCAGCACCACCCGGCTGTCGTGGTCGATGAACGTAACGCCATAGATGCGCCCGTTGTCGTTCTGACGGAATACCACATCAATGCCCTGCTTCTTTAGCTGTCGTTCCAGTTCCTTGCGGCTGCGGGCGGTCTGCATGGCAGTGGCTACAATCTTCCGGGTGCGCTCTTTCAGTTTCCCGTTCCTGATTGCTTCGCCCGATTTCTCCATTCTGCGCTGCACCGCTTCATAACCTACCGACTTGCCGATGCGGGAAGCCTTTACCGGGTTGCCCACCTTTTCGCCCTTGTCGTTCATGGCGGAATAGACAATGCCCTGATAGGGCTTGCCGTTTATCTCGCCTTTGACTTCCTCGGCGCACACGTTGTAAGCGGCAAGCAAAGCCTTGTACTCCCCGAACGACTGGAAGCGGTAGCCATAGCAAGCCGCTTTCACGGTGTTGCCGATTTGGTGCTTCACGTCCCCGGCGGCATAGTCCACCTTTTTAAGTTCGGGGCGTTCGGCACGTTCCTTTCGTTCTGCCGGGTGCAGGTTGTATTTCTGCTCCAGTTCACGGGTGATTTGCTTGCTGCGCCGATGCTCGAACTTGTCATTCAGCGGCTTGCCGTTCTCGTCCACCCGCAACCCCACGATGTGGATATGGTGGCGGTCGATGTCGGTATGCTTGTACACCAGATAAGGCTGGTCGCCATAGCCCAACTTCCGCATATACTCTTTGGCGATGTCGGAAAGCTGCCGGTCGGTCAGCACGTCTTCCGGGTGCGGGTTTATGGAAATATGAAGTATCGGCTTCTTGGTGGATAGCTGGACGGGCATCTGCATTTCAAAGCTGCGCATACACTCGCCGATAGAGAAATTCCCGTCCTCGCCCAACAGCATCCGGTTGGAGAAAAGCACCTTTGCTTCCCCGCTGTCCACCTTGTTTTGGTTGTATGCCAGTGCGCCGAACATATTGCCGCCCGTGCTTATTTTGGCAACCATAGTTCCCTGCACTCGTTTGTCAGGTCGATAACCTGACGGTTCAACACAGCCAGTTCGGTGGTCGCTTTCTCCAGTTTATAGAGAAAAGCCAGTGCCTTTTTCTCCGAAAAGTTACTATTCAGAGCCTTTACCACTTGGTTGTAATTGACCGCAACCGCCCGGAACTGGGCATAAAATTCGGTCAGCCGGGCGCAATATTCTACTGCCGATTTGTCCACTTTCACCACCCGGAACGGCTCGCCGAACAGCCGGGCGGCGATGAAACGGGACTTGCTCGTGACGCCCGACTGCTCCCATTGCGAGAGGAAGCGGGCATTCTCCCGGTCGTTCAGGTAAAGGACATGGCGATGCTTCGCCGGGTCTGCGAGGGCGGGGCGACCGCCCTTGTTGGTTCTTCTTGTTTCCATGCTTCTTTGGATTAAAAAATTACGACTTCGGAGTGATTTTTACCCCCGACAGGGGCAAGGCGTTTTCAGGCACGGAAAACGGTTCTATGTGCCATAGAACACACCTTGCTATTTTCTGACGAAAATCGAAATCCGTCACGGACGGATTGGGGTTAGCGTGGAACGGTAAGCCCAGCCATTCACCAGCCCTGTTTTACACCTGCGCCCCCTGCGGTTCGTTACTCCGCTGCAAAGTAACGGTGATTTATAATGCTGTAAAATAGGTGGTTGGTGGACAAAACGGGACAGCGCAGGACAAATCGGGACAAGGTTTTCAGGGGACGTTTTTTCTCCCTTTTTTTGCATCGGATTTCAATATTGAAAGCAAGATTGAAAGAAATATTCCAATCAGGAAAGAATGATTGAAAGCAGGATTTCAATAAAACATGATTGCAGGATTTCAATATTTCAAGAAAGAATGAAAGCAGGAAAACAAGATTGAAATAAAACAGTCTTTCAATATTTCAAGATTGCAATATGGAAAGAATGATTGAAAGCAATAAACAAATCTATCAACCAATAATGAACGGAAGCAATATGGAAAACGAGAAAACACCCCTTTATGTCGCCTTTTCCACACAAAAGGGCGGGGTCGGCAAAACCACCTTTACCGTGCTGGCGGCGAGTTACCTATACTACCTCAAAGGCTACAATGTGGCGGTGGTCGATTGCGACTACCCCCAGCACTCCATTGCCGGGATGCGCAAGCGGGATGCCGAGCAGGTCGGGGCGGATGAAGATTACAAGCGCATGGCGTATGAACAGTTCACCCGGCTGGGGAAGAAAGCCTACCCGGTACTGTGCAGTTCGCCCGAAAAGGCGATTGCAACGGCTGACGGATATATAGCCGCCGGACACGTGCCGGATATAGTGTTTTTCGACCTGCCCGGCACGGTGAACAGCGAGGGCGTGATAAACTCCCTTGCGGGCATGGACTACATTTTCACCCCCATTTCAGCCGACAAGGTGGTGCTGGAAAGCAGCCTGTCGTTCGCAATGGCTATCCAAAAGCTATTAGTGAAGAATGAAGCCTGCCGACTTGCAGGGCTGTACCTCTTTTGGAACATGGTGGACGGTAGGGAGAAAACAGACCTTTACACCGCCTACGACAAGACCATTAAGGAACTGGAACTGCCGCTGATGAAAACCTTTATCCCCGATACCAAACGCTACAAAAAGGAACTGGTGGCGGATAAAAAGGCGGTGTTCCGCTCCACGCTCTTTCCCGCCAGCCGCCCGTTGGTAAGGGGAAGCAACTTGGAAGAACTGATAACCGAAATAGTGTACTACATCAAATTAAAATGATATGGCAAAGCAAAGCGGCGGGATGCCGAAGATAGACGAGGATTTTATGCGGGAACTTATCTCGCAGGGTGTACCCGCCAAGCGGGAGAGCCAGCCGGATGATGAACCGCAGCCCGGCAGCGAAACGGAAACCGCCCACGAGGGACGGCAGGCTGAAACAGTGCAAGTAGAGAAACCGACACCCCGCAAGCGCAAGGGCGGTTCGGGCGACTACCGGGAAACCTACTTTCAGAAAGTGGAACTGGCAGACCGACAGCCCTTGTACGTGAGCCGAACCACGCATGAGAAGCTGATGCGTATCGTGACGGTGATAGGCGGGCGAAAGGTGACGGTAAGCAGCTACGTGGAAAACATTCTGCTGCGCCACTTCGAGCAGTACCAAGACGAGATAAACACCCTGTACGAAAGCCACTTCCAAAAGCCTGTCTGACTATGGTAATCTATTGCATACTTACCGGGCTTTTGGTGTACTACATCGCCCTGTGGCTGTGGTATCGCTACACGGACAGCCGGACATCACCGGGCAAAACGGATGATGCGCCGCTTCCACGAAACGGGGTTTCAGGCTACACGCTGATAGGTGAAAGCCGATACAAGAGCGGACAATTTCAGACAGCGCAGGACAAATCGGGACACCTCCCGCAAGCGGCTGAAAATGATACTATTTTTGCGCCGCAGGCTGACGGACTGCCGGAAGAAACGCCCGGTTACGAGAATGACGAACCCGACTACGAGGACGAGGAAATAGCCGGGTACATGGACGGTGACGATGATACCGGGCGGGCTACGGGCGTGAGCTTTGACGAACTGGGCGAAGCGGTACGCACGGCGAACGCCGACAACCCCACCGAAACGGAACAGCGGCAAGCCGCCGGGACACTGGCAAGGATTGAGGGGACGAACCTCTACGATGCGGTGGTGGAGAACATCAACGGCGGGCTGGCAAAGGTGGCGGAACTGCTGGGACGCAACGAAGCGGAACTGGCTGCGGCTGCTGTCCCTGCCGAAGCTGGCAATAAAAGCAAGGAACACGAAGCGTTCGACATGAACGATTTCCTATAATATAATAATGTATAAGCCTGACAGCATGAAACAGCGTGATTACGGTTGATTGGCAACCTGAAAACCAAACAGACAAACGGGACTATCCCCGACCACTAAAATTTCAAATTATTCACCAGCCGGGAAAGGCGGACTATCCACCCGCCGCCCGGCATTAAAAACAAATCACAATGAGAAAGAAAATCTTCTTGTCGGCGGCTATACTTGCCGCCGTGGTAAGTGCCTACGCACAAGGAAACGGGCAGGCGGGCATCACCGAAGCCACGAACCTAATCACCGGGTATTTCGACCCCGGAACAAAACTGGTGTACGCAATCGGGGCGGTCTGCGGCTTGATTGGCGGGGGAAAAGTATATAACAAGTTTTCAAGCGGCGACCCCGACACCTCAAAGACCGCCGCCAGTTGGTTCGGGGCGTGCATCTTCCTGATTGTAGCCGCCACTATCCTGCGCTCGTTCTTCCTCTAAACCTGCGGCTATGTCTGACGAGTTGTTGAGGGCTAAGCCCGAAAAATATCAGGTAAACAGGGGTATCGGGAAGCCCGTGGAGTTCAAGGGGCTGAAAAGCCAGTACCTCTTTATCTTTTGCGGCGGCTTGCTCGCCGTCTTCGTGGTGTTCATCGTCCTGTTCATGGCGGGCGTGAACCAGTGGCTATGTATCGGTTTCATCGTGTCGGCTTCGCTGCTGCTCGTGTGGCAGACGTTCCGGCTCAACGCCAAGTACGGCACGCACGGGCTGATGAAAGCCGCCGCACGCAAACGGCATCCACGCTTCATTATCAGCCGAAAGGCGATACCCCGATTATTCACCTACAAAAAAAGAAAGGAAGAAAGACCATGAGAAATATGTTAAAGGCTACCACGCTGGAAAGGAAATTCCCCCTTTTGGCGGTGGAGAACGGCTGCATCATTTCAAAGGATGCGGACATAACGGTGGCTTTCAGGGTGGAACTGCCCGAACTGTTCACCGTCACCAGTGCCGAGTACGAAGCCATACATTCGGCATGGTACAAGGCAATCAAGGTGCTGCCCGACTACTCCATAGTACACAAGCAGGACTTCTTCATCAAGGAGAACTACCAGCCCGACACGGAAAGGGACGAGCTTAGTTTTTTAAGCCGCTCCTTTGAACGGCACTTCAATGAACGCCCGTTCCTGAACCATTACTGCTACCTGTTCCTGACAAAGACGACAAGGGAGAGAAGCCGCCGACAGAGCGACTTCTCCACCCTATGCCGGGGCAGGATTGTACCGCAGGAGATAGCCGACAAGGAAGCGGCGGCAAAGTTCATCGAAGCGGTCGGGCAGTTTGAAAGGATTATGAACGACAGCGGGTTTGTCACCCTTACCCGGCTGGCGGCATCGGAAATCACCGGGCAGGACGGAAAGGCGGGCATCATCGAGAAATACTTCTCGCTATCGCAGACAGATACCACCTGCCTGAAAGACATCGGGCTGTACCCGGAAGAAATGCGTGTCGGGGACGACATACTGTGCCTGCACACGCTTTCGGACGTGGAAGATTTGCCCGGAAAGGTCGGGACGGACACACGGTTTGAGAAGCTGTCCACTGACCGGAGCGACTGCCGACTGTCATTCGCCGCCCCGGTGGGCGTGCTGTTGTCGTGCAACCACGTCTATAACCAGTTCATCTTCATAGACGACCACGCCGAAAACCTGAAGAACTTCGAGCAGACCGCCCGGAACATGCAATCGCTCTCCCGTTATTCCCGTGCCAACCAAGTGAACAAGGAATGGATAGACGAGTACCTGAACGAAGCGCACAGCAAGGGGCTTGTATCGGTGCGCTGCCACTGCAACGTCATGGCATGGAGTGACGACCGGGAAGAACTCAAACGCATACGCAACGATGTGGGAAGCCAGCTTGCGCTAATGGAGTGCAAGCCACGCCACAACACGGTCGATACGCCCACGCTCTTTTGGGCGGGCATACCCGGAAACGAAGCGGACTTCCCCGCAGAGGAAAGTTTCTACACGTTCTTGGGGCAGGCTCTCTGCCTGTTCGTGGAAGAAACGAACTACAAGAGTTCGCTTTCGCCGTTCGGCATCAAAATGGTGGACAGGGTGAGCGGTCGCCCGCTGCATATCGACATATCGGATTTGCCCATGAAGAAAGGCATCACGACCAACCGCAACAAGTTCATACTTGGGCCGAGCGGGTCGGGTAAGTCTTTCTTTACCAACCACATGGTGCGTCAGTATTACGAGCAGGGGGCGCACGTGCTGCTGGTAGATACGGGTAACAGTTACTTGGGGCTGTCCCAGCTTATCCACAACCGCACGCACGGCGAGGACGGGATTTATTTCACCTACACCAACGAGAACCCGATAGCGTTCAACCCGTTCTATGTCGAGGACGGGGTATTCGACATAGAGAAGAAAGAGAGCATCAAGACCCTTATACTCACCCTGTGGAAGCGGGATGATGAAGCCCCGAAGCGGTCGGAAGAAGTGGCGTTGTCAAACGCCGTGAGTGCCTATATCGAACTGACAGGCAAAGACCGTTCGGTAACGCCCTGCTTCAACACGTTCTACGAGTTTGTCCGGGATGATTACCGCCGACAGCTTGAACAGAAGAACGTCAGGGAAAAGGATTTTGACATAAACAATTTCCTGAACGTGCTTGAACCGTACTATCGTGGCGGTGAGTACGACTACCTGCTGAACTCCGACAAGGAACTGGATTTGTTGCACAAACGCTTCATTGTCTTTGAGTTGGACAACATCAAAGACCACAAGATTTTATTCCCGGTAACGACTATCATCATCATGGAAGCCTTTATAAACAAGATGCGCAAGTTAAAGGGAATAAGGAAGTTAATACTAATCGAGGAAGCGTGGAAAGCGATTGCATCGGCGAACATGGCGGACTATATCCGCTACCTCTACAAAACCGTCCGAAAATATTTCGGGGAAGCGATTGTAGTCACGCAAGAGATTGAGGATATTATTTCTTCCCCTATCGTGAAAGAGAGTATCATCAATAACTCGGACTGCAAAATCCTGTTAGACCAAAGAAAATATCTCAACAAGTTTGACAGCATACAGAACCTCTTGGGACTGACCGACAAGGAGCGTTCGCAGATATTGTCTATCAACATGGCGAACCACCCCGGACGGAAGTACAAGGAAGTTTTCTTCTCGCTGGGCGGCACGCAGTCGGCGGTGTACGCCACAGAAGTTTCATTGGAAGAATATTACACCTTCACGACAGAGGAAAGCGAGAAAATGGAACTGTTCGCACTTGCCGACAAGCTGGGCGGCAACCTTGAACTGGCTATCAAGAGGCTTGCAGAAAGCAAACGTAATCCCCAATCATCAACAACTTAAAAATCAGGAACATGAAAAGAACAATTCTCCTTATGGCGGTATGCCTTTGCTTCATCGGCAACGCATCCGCACAGTGGGTGGTGTCAGACCCCGGCAATTTGGCACAGGGCATCATCAACACCACCAAGCAGATAGTGCAGACTTCCACCACAGCCAAAAACACGCTGGACGGCTTCATGGAAGCGCAGAAGATTTTCCAGCAGGGAAAAGTCTATTACGATGCGCTCAAAGCGGTACACGACGTTGTCAAGGGCGGCATCAAGGTGAAGAAGTCCATTGAACTGGTGGCGGAAATATCCGAAATCTACGTGCGAAACTACCAGAACATGCTGGCTGACCCGAACTACACGCCGGATGAACTCACCGCCATTTCAGCCGGGTATGCCAAGCTGCTCTCCGAAAGTGCGGACGTGTTGCAGGACTTGAAGAATGTAGTGAACGTGACGGGTATGTCGCTGACGGATGCCGAAAGGCTGGCGGTAATCAACAACGCCTACAAAAGCCTGCTCAACTACCGCAACCTCGTGAACTACTACACCCGAAAGAACATATCCGTGTCCTACCTGCGGGCAAAGAAGAAGAACGACACAGACCGGGTGCTGGCTCTTTACGGCTCGGCGGATGAACGCTACTGGTAACATATAAATCGGTATGCCTATGTTATTAGCAGCGGTGGATTTTGACAACCTGCACCAAGTGTTGCGGGTGCTGTACGATGAAATGATGCCCTTGTGCAGCAACATGACGGGGGTAGCCAAAGGAATAGCCGGGCTGGGTGCGCTGTTCTATGTAGCCGCCAAAGTGTGGCAGTCGCTCGCACGTGCCGAACCCATAGACGTGTACCCGCTCCTGCGTCCCTTTGCGCTGGGGCTGTGCATCATGTTCTTTCCCACGTTCGTGCTGGGGACTATCAACACGGTATTGTCGCCAGTGGTGAAAGGGTGCAACCAACTTATGGAAACGCAGACTTTCGACATGAACGAATACCGGGCACAGAAAGACCGACTGGAATATGAAGCCCTGATGCGTAGCCCCGAAACGGCTTACCTCGCTTCGGACGAGGAATTTGACAGGCAACTGGAAGAACTGGGCTGGTCGCCCTCCGATATGGTAACTATGACGGGTATGTATATGGACAGGGCGGCGTACAATATAAAGAAGTCCGTCCGGGACTGGTTCAGGGAACTGCTGGAAATGCTCTTTCAGGCGGCGGGGCTGATTATAGACACGCTGCGCACGTTCTTCCTAATCGTGTTAAGCATACTGGGTCCGCTGGCGTTTGCGATT
The DNA here is from genome assembly GCF_003435205.1 of Bacteroides sp. AF32-8BH. Taxonomy (NCBI): domain Bacteria; kingdom Pseudomonadati; phylum Bacteroidota; class Bacteroidia; order Bacteroidales; family Bacteroidaceae; genus Bacteroides; species Bacteroides sp. AF32-8BH. The sequence continues at coordinate 33,209 of NZ_QVLZ01000018.1, forward strand.
TCCGTCTATGACGGTTTCCAAAGCACGCTGACCCAGTGGATTTCACGCTATATATCCATTTACCTGTGGCTACCCGTGTCGGACTTGTTCAGCAGCGTGCTGGCACGCATACAAACCCTGATGCTACAAAAAGACATCGAGCAGCTTTCAGACCCGAATTTCATTCCTGACGGGAGCAGCACCGTGTATGTAATCTTTATGATTATCGGCATCGTGGGCTACTTCACCATTCCAACGGTGGCAAGCTGGATAGTGTCGGCTGGCGGTACGTCTGCCTATAACCGCAACGTGGCACGGGCTGGGTCAATCGCCGGGGCGGCGGTCGGTGCGGCAAGCGGGAAAGTAACCGGGAAACTACTCAAATAACCAACATCAATATTTAGTATATGGAATTTAAGTCATTAACGAACATCGAAACGAGTTTCCGGCAAATCAGGCTCTTTGCGCTGGTATTCATCTGCCTGTGCGCACTGGTGACGGGCTTTGCCGTGTGGAACTCGTACAGCTTCGCCGAAAAGCAGCGGCAGAAGATATACGTCCTCGACAACGGCAAAAGCCTGATGCTGGCACTCTCGCAGGACATGGCGCAGAACAGACCCGTGGAAGCCAAGTCGCACGTGCGGCGTTTCCACGAACTTTTCTTCACGCTCTCACCCGACAAGGGGGCTATCGAAAGCAACATCAAACGCTCGCTGTTCCTCGCCGACAAGACCGCTTTCAACTATTACAAGGACTTGGCGGAAAAGGGCTACTACAACCGGGTGATTTCCGGAAACGTCACGCAGACGGTGGAGATTGACAGCGTGAAGTGCGACTTCGACCAGTACCCCTACAAGGTGAACACGTATGCCCGCCAGTTGATTGTCCGGGAAAGCAGCCTGACGGTGCGAAGCCTTGTGACCTCGTGCCGCCTGCTCAACGCCACACGGAGCGACAACAACCCGCACGGCTTCATCATCGAAGCGTTCACCATTACCGAGAACAAGGATTTGCAGACCATTAAGAGATAGCCTTATGGAAAGAAAACGAAACTACATCGGAAAGGTGCGGGACTGGGCGGACGACCGCCTGCGCCGAATGTGCGGACGGATTACGCCGGGCAAAAGGCTGGCGGTTATCCTCGTGATGTTCTTCTTCCTTGGCGGCTTGTCTATCTACATTACCGTTTCATCAATCTACAACATCGGGAAGCGGGACGGCAGGCGGCTGCAAATAGAACACATCAGGCAACTGCCGTTGCACGGCAACGACACAACCAAAAGTATCAACCCCTTAAACAGACCGCAATATGGAAGAAGTACAGAAGAATGAGAACGGCACGACCGTACCGCAGGCGGACGGGAAGCCGAAAAAGGAAGATAAACCCAAACGGGAACTTACCCCGCAGCAGGTGCAGCAGCGCAGGAAAATGATAGTCTTCCCGCTGATGTTCCTTGCCTTTGCCGGGTGCATGTACCTGATATTCGCACCCTCCGGCAAAGAGGACGTGAACGTGGAAAGCGTGGGCGGCTTCAACGCCGACATACCCCTGCCCGCAGAGGACGGGATTATAGCCGACAAGCAAAAGGCTTACGAACAGGCGATGATAAGCCGCAGGCAGCAGGAGAAGATACAGTCCTTGCAGGACTTCGGTTTCACCGGGAACGATGAAGCGGAAGAACCGCAAGCGGAAATCGACCTGATGCCGGAAGAGGATGCGAAGCCCCAAAGGGGCGGCGGTGCTTCTTCGGCATACGCTTACCGGGACATCAACCGCCAGTTAAGCACGTTCTATGAAACTCCGGCGGTGGACGAGGAAAAAGAGGACTTGAAGCGGCAGGTAGCGGAACTGACCGATAGGCTGCAACAACAGAACGCCACACCCACCGCTGACGACCAAATGGCACTCTTGGAAAAGTCCTACGAGCTGGCGGCAAAGTACATGAACGGCGGGCAGGGACAAGTCGCACAAGTCCCGGTAACGGGCGACATTGACCGCAAGCCGGATGCGGTGGCGGTGCAGGCTGTCAGGGAAACGACCGTTTCGGGATTGCGGCAGCCCATGAGCGATGCCGACTTCATCCGGGCTTACAGCCAGCCACGAAACTACGGCTTCAACACGGCAGTAGGCACGGGGTACGCTATGGGAAAGAACACGGTAGCCGCCTGCATCCACCAAGACCAAACCCTGACGGACGGGCAGGCGGTGAAACTACGGCTGCTCGAACCCATGCAGGCGGGGAACATAGTCGTGCCGAAGAATACCCTCGTGGCGGGGACGGCAAAGGTGCAGGGCGAGCGGCTTGACATACTGGTGTCCTCGATTGAGTACGCTGGCAACATCATCCCGGTGGAACTCGCCGTGTTCGACACGGACGGGCAAAAGGGGCTGTCCGTCCCGTCCTCTATGGAGCAGGAAGCGTTCAACGAAGCTATGGCGAATATCGGAAGCGGGCTGGGTACAAGCATTTCCTTTGCCCAAAGTGCCGGGCAGCAGGTGGCTATGGACGTGACAAGGGGATTGCTGCAAGGAACGTCCGGCTACCTCGCCAAGAAGTTCCGAACCGTGAAAGTGAAGCTGAAAGCCGGGTACAGGGTGATGCTTTACGCCAAACAACAATAACCATTTTATCAACCGTTAAAATTTCAATTAGCAATGAAACAGATTTTTGTAATGTTCGCCCTCTTGCTGGGCGTGTGTGCGGCAAACGCACAAACCACTGACACCGTGAAGTATGCGGCTGGCAACGACTTGTACCGGGGGATTACCCGGAAACTCCCGTACCGCCAAATGGTTACGCCCTACGGCGTGGAAGTGACCTTTGCCAAGACGGTGCATATCATCTTCCCCGCCGCCGTCCGCTATGTCGATTTGGGAAGCAACCATATCATAGCGGGTAAGGCGGACGGTGCGGAGAACGTAATCAGGGTGAAAGCCACGACAGAGGGCTTTCCGGGAGAAACGAACTTCTCCGTTATCTGCGAGGACGGCAGTTTCTTTTCGTTCAACGCCAAGTACGCCCGTGAACCGGAAATGCTCAACATCGAAATGAAAGACTTCTTGGAGAATGAAGATACGTCCGACTTCTCACATACCCGGATGAACATCTATTTCCGGGAACTGGGGAATGAAAGCCCGCTATTGGTGAAACTGATAATGCAGAGCATCTACAAGAACAATGACCGGAAAGTGCGCCACTTGGGTAGCAAGCGTTTCGGCATACAGTTCTTAATCAAGGGGATTTACACCTATAACGGGATGCTCTATGTACACACGCAGACAAAGAACAGTTCCAACGTGCCTTTCGATACCGACTTCATCAAGTTTAAGATAACCGATAAGAAAGTACCCAAGCGCACGGCTATTCAGGAAACGGTGCTGGATGCGGTACGTAGCTACAACGAGGTGATAGAGATTGCAGGAAAAAGTACCGTGCGCACGGTGTACGCCCTGCCGAAGTTCACCATTCCTGACGACAAGCTGCTGGTCGTGGAACTCTACGAGAAGAACGGCGGGCGGCATCAGACCATACGGGTGGAGAACGCCGACATCGTGAACGCAGAAGTGATTGACGAACTAAAAATCAAATAGGGAATGAAAAGACACATCTTTATAATGATGCTCTTTGCGCTGTGCCTGACCTCGTTTCAGGCACATGCGCAAAGATACCTGCCGGGCATGAAAGGCTTGCAAGTCACGGCGGGCATGGCGGACGGGGTGCATTGGAACTCCGACACGGATTTTGCCTACCACATCGGGGCGGCGTACAGCGTTTACACCAAGAACGCCAACCGCTGGGTGATTGGCGGCGAATACCTGCACAAGAAGTATGACTACAAGGATATGCAGATACCCGTAGAACAGTTCACCGCAGAGGGCGGCTATTACCTGAAATTCCTATCGGACAGGCGAAAGACTTTTTTCCTTTCATTGGGATTGTCGGCTCTCGCCGGGTACGAAACAAGCAACCGAAGCGAAAAGCTGCTGCCGGACGGCTCTACCTTGCTGGATAAGGATTGCTTCATCTACGGCGGTGCGCTGACGCTGGAACTGGAAGCCTACCTGACCGACCGGATAGCCTTGCTTGTCAGTGCAAGGGAACGGGCGTTGTTCGGCTCGGACATAGGCAAGTTCCACACGCAGGTATCTTTGGGACTGAAATTCATTATCAACTGACCGCTATATAATAATGTATATGAAGAATGTAATGTATAAAATCATCATGGGCTGCTACATCGTGGCCGCCCTCGTGCTTGTCACCGCCTGTAATGACAACTTGGATATTCAGCAGGCGTACCCGTTCAGCATCGAAACACTGCCAGTACCCAAAAGGCTGAAAGTCGGGGAAACCGCCGAAATACGCTGCCGACTGGTGCGTGGCGGCTATTACCAGCCGACTACCTATCAGATAAGGTATTTCCAGCCGGACGGCAAAGGGAAGCTGGAAATGGATAACGGCACGGTGTTCCTGCCCAATGACCTCTACCCGCTGGAGAAAGAAACGTTCTGGCTCTACTACACCTCGGCATCGACCGACCAGCAGACGATTGACATTTATATCATCGACAGCTTCGGGCAGATGCAGCAACTTACACTATCATTCAATAATGACAACAGCGAAGAAGAAACGGAAACAATAACCCCCTAATAATAAAACGACATGGTAAAAATAGAATTGGATATAGAAGGCATCTCGTGGTACATAGAAACCACGTTGGAAACAGATACAGTTCCGGCAGTAGGTGACATCATCATTATGGACAAGGACTGTATTTCCGAACGTGACAGTGCTGAATTATGGAAAACGCCGTCCAATCAGGTTTTCAAATGGGCGGACGAAGAAGATGATGCGCCTGTAATGGAATGGTTCGATTGCGACACGGAAATGCTTGTCAATAAACGGACATGGAAATATGACATCGAGGAAGAAGAAACCGTGTGCATACTTGGTGTAAAATTTATTCACTATGAGGATTTATAGTTGCGACATTCGTTTTTATCATCCTCTTGGGAAACCGGGTATGGAATGATACGCAAAGCGTAAATATCGGGCAGACATCCCGCCGGGAAGCATCGGCGGGATGTTTCCATGATAGGGAAAACGAAAGGCTTCTTTGTTACTTTCTTCACCCGCTGGCAGGCTCACGGAAGAAAGTAACGGCGGCAAGCAGCCGCCGTTTTCTATCAACTGGTTTTAAGGCTCTTTATGGACGTGTATTTCTCTAACCACACCTTTACCTGCTCCATGTTATATTCGCCCGTGATGATTGCCGTATGGTCGTCTATAGCTACAAACCGGACACTTTCATAGCTGTTTACCCAGCCTTGCAGGGAACAGACACCCCACGTTGCAACATCTTCAAAAACACTGCGGTCTATCCGGCTGATTGGTTCGCCGAAAACTACCGTCATTATCTGAAAGTCCGGTTTATCCTCCAACAGTTGCAAATGGTGCAGCGTGCCGAACTCGTCTATTTTGCGCCCCCACGCCCACACATCATTATACAAATCATCGCCCCACTGGTGCGGGTGGTCGAAACGGACTTTTACCTCTATGGTGTGTTCGTTTTCTTCTGTGTCCTCGATAACGCCCGTTACCATTAAGCCCGTAAAAATGCACTCGCAACGCCTGCCGATAAGCTCCTTGTTTACTTCTGTTGTTTTCATGTCCCTAAAATTTACTTGTTTATTACTCCGTTCTTCTTCGCTATCCATTCGTCACGCCTGCGGCGGCACTCGTCCAGCGTTTTGGCTACCGTGCTGAAAAGTTCGCCGTCCGTGTGGCGGTAGTCATATTGATAATAAATTTGTCCCCTGAAAGCCCCTAAACAGCATTTCACGAACTTTTCTTCTCCCGGTGTTTGGGTAATGCTTACCCCGTTTTTGTTAAGTGACTGCATGATGTTCTATTTTTTTTAATGGTTATAATATCAGTAAAGAAAGCAACAGCAGGAAAAGCAGAGCCACGCCCAGCGCATAAAGGGCTGAAAGGCAGACCCGGAGCAGGAAACGGGCGGCACAAAACACGATATACGCCGTTATCGCCGTGCCTGCTCCGGCTACGCTGGTAAACCGCCATGCAAGGCAGAGCAGCAACACCCGCCAAAGGATTTTATAAATGCTTTTCCGTTTCATCGCTTGGTCGTTTTTAACGGGCAGGGCTTTGACACCCCGCCCGGATTGGTTGTTATGCCGCACGGAACACAAAACCGTCATCAAACCAGTAATCGCACATAAAAAGGTCACGGGCGAACTTTTCATAATCGAAATAGGTCTTTGCGAACTCCGGCAGGTCGTAGCATTCCTCGATAATTTCATAGGCGAAATCTTCTTCATCGTCATATTGACCCAGATACTCGTCCCGGAAATCACGTACAAGGTCGTCCGCATCTTCCTCGCCCAAATCATGGCTTTTATAGTTGCACCACACGAAAAAGGCTTCCTGCTCGGTGTCGCTCAAATCCTCCACCGCATCACGCAGGGCGAAGAAGTTTTCAGAAATCCAGCTTTCGCCGATTAAGCCCTCCGGCACGTTCTCCCAGTCCTGAAACATGTATTCCGCATCTTCCTCGTCCTTGTGAAGTTCCCGGCAGGCTTCATAAAATTCTTCCTTGTCCGAATAGTCCGAAAGGTCGAGCCATGCGCCGGACAATGAACCGTTGTTGTACTTGGCATAAGTGCCTACATAAACTTTTGCTTCCGATAATACCTTTGCTTCCATATTGCTGTAATTTTTTAAGTTTTTAATTTTATGCGGATTTGAGAGGTGAGGGAGTTGAAGTTTCACTGAATTTTTTTCCTGTTTCCCGTAAATCCGACTTTTTTTTTATGCGTCTTCCGGTCGGGTCGGTCGTTTTCGTTTCACATAGGCGTAAAAGGGTAGTGTTTAGAGTTTGCAAGGTTTTGGGCAAAAAATACCTCGCAAGGCAGGGAAGATTTTTTCGCCAAACCGGAACGGCTCGACCTTGCAAAATCGTGAAGAACACGTAACTACCTTTGCCTATTGAAATGATTAAAACGACTGTCCCGGCTGGGGGACTGCGTAAGAGGAAGATTTACAAATAGGGAAACTGGGGAAAAGTGCCTGTTCTCTTTCATCTTTTAGGGAACACTCCATGCGGGCGGGAAAGGCAAGGGTGTTGTGAGCTTGCTTGCAATACGCTTGTGCGGGTTTCCAACGGCTCTTTTCACGAAATACAGTCAGCCATGCCACGCACGGCTGGCGTTTCGGGAAATGTGCCAGTTGGAAAAGGATATAAAAAATGCGGGTAGTCGGTAGACTGCCCGCAAGGTGGAAGAATGTACAATGCTGGGATATAGGTTATTAAGTGGAATTTCGTTACCGAAATCGTTACCTATTCGTTCTTGCCACGGTTATAGGTAACGAAACCTACCGGACGGCGTTCTTTCTGTTGTTTCGACTGGCTCAAAAGCTGGGTAAGGACTTGGTACAGTTCGTTGAACTGCGCATCGGTGCTTACCTCCAGTTCCTCGATGCGCCTTGACAGTTCCTCGTAACCGATTGCCATTTGGCGCATGAGGACAAAAGCCCGCATGATTGAAATGTTTACTTCTATGGCTACTTTGGAGCGGAGAACCGAAGAAAGCATGGCTACGCCCTGCTCGGTGAAAGCCATAGGCATAGCAACGCCGAAGTTGTAAGCAGGGGGTATCACATTTTGTGATACCCCTATGGATAACAGCAAGTTAGCTTCCTCTTGGGTGAGTACAAACATAAAATCACCCGGAAAACGCTCGATATTGCGCTTGACCGCCTGCTTCAAGGCTCGTGTTTCCACTTGGTAGAGTTCTGCCAAATGATAATCGAGCATCACCCGGCAACTTCTGACCTCAAAAATCTTGTTTTGGATAATCTGCAAATCCATAATCGTATATTTTAGGAGATTTAGCAATGTTGGAATAATAGTAAGGACTGGTCACAAATTGTGACCAGTTCCATATAATCAAGATTACATGGCAACTTCCTTGTAAATCTTCTCAATGCCGACAAACTTCTTGTCAAGCCCCTGCATATCGCTGCCTATCTTGCTGTTGGTGATGCGGGCGTAGATTTGCGTAGTTTCTATGTTTGTGTGTCCCAGCATCTTGGACACCGTTTCAATGGGTACGCCCTTTGACAGCGTGGTGGTCGTGGCGAACGTGTGCCGGGCAAGGTGGAATGTCAGGTTCTTTTTAATACCGCATATATCGGCAATCTCTTTCAAGTAGGCGTTTAGCTTCTGATTGCTGATTACGGGAAGTATCTTGCCGTCCGGCAACTTGCCCTTGTACTTCTTCAAAATCATCTTGGGAATATCCAGCAGGGGGACATTCACGTCCGTGTTGGTCTTTACCCGCTTGGTGATTATCCAAAGGTTGCCGTCAAAAGACTTTTGGATATTCTCCTGCCGCAAATTGGCGACATCGCTGTATGCCAGACCGCAGAAACAGGAAAAGACGAACAAGTCCCTGACGTGTTCCAGCCGTTCGGAAACCATTTTCTTTTTAAGGATAATTTTAATCTCGTCCTCTGTCAGATAACCCCTGTCCACTTTTTCCAGCCGGATTTTGTAGCTGGCGAAAGGGTCGCCCACCAGTATGCCGTTGTTACGGGCGATGATGATGATACGCTTGAAGAACTGCATGAACTTGGCGGTGGTGTTGTAGCCGCACTTGCAGGCGGTACGCAAATACAACTCAAAATCGGTAATGAACATCGGGCTTATCTCCTTTATGGATATGTCCGATACGTTGTACTTGCTTTGGATAAATTCAGCGAGGTGGCGGCGGGTCACTTCATACTTGCGGTAGGTCGCTATCGTCTTGGATATGCCTACAAGCTGCTTCACATCGTCATTGTGCTTTTGGAACAATGAAAGGATTGTTTCGTGGCTCTCGCTGTGTCCCAAGAACTCGTTTTTCACTTTCTCGGCGGTCACGTAATTGTCACGCCGCTGCATTTCGTGGTAAATGGTATTCAGGGAAGAACGTATGTCGTCCAAAAGGGCGTTTATCCTCCCGGCATCCCTGCCTTTGGCTTTGCCCGCAGTAATGCTCCAGTTGTCGGGCTGGATGCTCTGTTTCGTACTGAACTGGCAAAGTTTGCCGTCTATGGTGATGCGTGCCATAATCATAACCTCGCCGTTTTTCTTTTCAGAACCTTTCTTCAAATAAAAAAGAACCTTGAATGTCGATTTCATAACTCACTTTTTTTAGTTGCAAAATTAATTTTTACCTCTCGTTTTCGAGTTATGCAGACTATGGACTAATCAAGTCATTATCAGGTCATTTATGGACAAATCGTTACCGTTTTTGTCCGGCGGGGAATAGGTAACGATTTAGTAACGAAACTTTGTCTTTTACCGTACTTTTGAAGTCTTGGAAGCAGGACTTTCGGGCAATAAAAAAAGCCACAAATCATTGATTTGTAGCTTTTTGTCCGTTTGCTGACCATTTCTGTCCAGCACGTTCAGCGGAGAGACAGGGATTCGAACCCCGGGTACCTCGCAGTACAACGGTTTTCAAGACCGCCGCAATCGACCACTCTGCCACCTCTCCAAAACTTCTTTATCAGAAGTGCTTTTCGTTAAAAGCGGTGCAAAGGTACGAATATATTTTAAACTTACAAGAGTTTTCACAAAAAAAATCACGAACATCATTTCCAAAGAATAGCAATATCTAGGTATTTTATGTTGAAAAGCATAAAATAGAGCATATTTATGCTGATTATATGAAAAAACGTTGTAACTTTGTGCGCTCTAAAGAAAAGGATAACTACAACCTCTAATTTTATCATTTATGGAATTAAATAAGATCTTTAAAGACGGTCTTTGGAGCACAGAAATCAACGTAAGAGATTTCGTTAGTCACAACATCACTCCGTATTATGGAGATGCTTCTTTCCTCGAAGGACCTACCGAACGCACTAAAGCTGTATGGAACCGCTGCCTCGAAGCACTGGCAGAAGAAAGAGCCAATAACGGAGTACGCTCACTGGATAATGTCACCGTCTCAACCATCACTTCTCATAAAGCCGGATATATCGACAAAGAAAACGAACTGATCGTCGGTCTGCAAACAGACGAACTTCTGAAACGTGCAATCAAACCTTTCGGAGGTATCAACGTGGTGAGCAAAGCCTGCCATGAAAACGGCGTGGAAGTGGACGACCGTGTAAAAGATATATTCACTCACTACCGCAAGACGCACAATGACGGAGTATTTGACGTATATACCGAAGAAATCCGTTCGTTCCGTTCTCTGGGATTCCTCACCGGACTTCCTGACAACTATGCCCGCGGACGTATCATCGGCGACTACCGCCGTATGGCTCTCTATGGTATCGACCGACTGATTGAGGCAAAAAAAGAAGATTTGCGTAACCTTACCGGTCCGATGACCGAAGCCCGCATCCGCCTGCGCGAAGAAGTGGCAGAGCAAATCAAGGCATTGAAGGACATGAAGGTAATGGGCGAATACTACGGACTCGACTTGAGCCGTCCTGCCTACACCGCACAAGAAGCAGTACAATGGGTATACATGGCTTACCTTGCTGCCGTAAAAGAACAAGACGGTGCTGCTATGTCACTAGGTAACGTCTCTTCGTTCCTCGACATTTATATGGAATATGAATTGAGCAAAGGAACCATCACAGAATCTTTCGCACAGGAGCTGATCGACCAGTTTGTCATCAAACTGCGTATGGTGCGTCACCTGCGTATGCAATCTTACAACGACATCTTTGCCGGCGACCCGACATGGGTAACCGAATCCCTGGGTGGACGCCTCAACGACGGACGTACCAAGGTGACAAAGACTTCTTTCCGCTTCCTGCAAACACTCTACAACCTCGGCCCTTCACCGGAACCGAACCTGACTGTATTGTGGAGCCCGGAACTGCCGGAAGGATTCAAAGAATTCTGCGCAAAAGTATCTATCGACACTTCTTCCATCCAATATGAAAACGACGACCTGATGCGTGAAGTGCGCCAGTCTGACGATTACGGAATCGCATGCTGCGTATCTTATCAGGAAATCGGAAAACAAATCCAATTCTTCGGCGCACGTTGCAACCTGGCAAAAGCCCTGTTGCTTGCCATCAACGGCGGACGTTGCGAAAACACCGGTACGGTAATGGTGAAAAATATCCCCGTACTAACCAGCGACACACTGAACTTCGAAGAAGTAATGAGCAACTACAAAAAGGTATTGACAGAAATCGCCCGTGTTTACAACGAAGCGATGAACATCATCCATTATATGCATGATAAGTATTACTACGAAAAAGCCCAAATGGCTCTTGTAGATACCAACCCACGCATCAACCTTGCTTACGGTGTAGCCGGACTTTCTATCGCCCTCGATTCACTGTCGGCCATCAAATATGCTAAAGTAACCGCACGCCGCAACGACATCGGTCTGACAGAAGGTTTCGATATTCAAGGCGAATTCCCTTGCTTCGGTAATGACAACGACAAGGTAGACCACCTGGGTGTTGACCTGGTCTATTTCTTCAGCGAAGAATTGAAGAAACTTCCGGTTTACAAAAATGCCCGTCCTACTTTATCTTTGCTCACCATCACTTCCAACGTGATGTATGGCAAGAAGACAGGTGCTACTCCCGACGGACGCGCCAAAGGTGTCGCTTTTGCTCCGGGAGCCAACCCTATGCACGGACGTGACAAGAACGGTGCCATCGCCTCTTTGAGTTCCGTAGCGAAATTACGTTACCGCGACTCACAGGACGGTATCAGCAACACTTTCTCCATCGTCCCCAAATCACTGGGAGCTACTGAAGAGGATCGCGTAGAAAATCTGGTGACAATGATGGATGGCTATTTCACCAAAGGCGCTCACCACCTGAACGTGAACGTACTGAACCGTGAAATGCTTTACGATGCCATGGAACATCCGGAAAAATATCCGCAACTCACCATCCGTGTTTCCGGTTATGCCGTAAACTTCGTGAAGTTGAGCCGCGAACATCAATTGGAAGTAATCAGCCGTAGCTTCCACGAACGTATGTAATCAGATCTACTCAATATGACGATAAACGTACATTCATACGAAAGTATGGGAACATTCGACGGGCCGGGCTTACGGCTCGTCGTTTTTCTTCAAGGATGCAATTTCCGCTGCCTGTATTGCGCCAACCCTGACACAATAGCCGGGAAAGGAGGCACACCTACTCCACCGGAAGAAATCGTCCGCATGGCTATGAGCCAACGTCCTTTTTTCGGGAAACGCGGAGGAGTCACTTTCTCCGGAGGAGAACCTACGTTTCAGGCCAAAGCACTAGTCCCTTTAGTGCGTGAACTGAAAGAAAAGGGAATACATGTATGCATAGACAGCAACGGCGGTATCTGGAACGAAGAAGTTGAAGAACTTTTCAAACTGACGGATCTTGTATTGCTGGATATTAAAGAGTTCAATCCGGCACGCCATCAAGCACTGACCGGAAGAAGTAACGAGCAAACCATCCGCACGGCAGCATGGCTGGAAGAAAACGAGAAACCTTTCTGGCTGCGTTATGTATTAGTGCCCGGATACAGCGATTTCGAGGAAGACATCCGCCGTTTAGGAGAAGCTCTGGGAAAATATAAGATGGTGCAACGAGTGGAAATCCTGCCTTATCATACATTAGGCGTACATAAGTATGAAGCGATGGAGCAGGAATACAAGCTGAAAGACGTAAAAGAAAATACCCCCGAACAACTTGAAAAAGCCGCGGAGGTATTTAAAGAGTATTTCACTACTGTGGTGGTCAATTAACCACCACAGTAATAAATAGGATAAAAATCACCATGTCTCTGCTTTCACCTCGAAACAGGGACACTCTTTGATCCGCTCCCAAGGGTCAACAATTCCATTATAATTGGTGTCAGGACTCAAGTCCCGATGACCGACCACCTTTGCATCCGGATAACGCTGCAACAGTTCGCGCACCAGGCGATGCAAAGATTCTTTCTGGCGGGAAGTACGCGTATCCGCTGCCTTTCCGTCCTCATCCAGTCCGCCTTCATAGCACACCCCTAAACTAATCGCATTAAAACCGCGTGCATGAGCACCCACCGTATCTTCATCCCTCATCGGCTCTATCTGTCCCGACTTGCGAATGTAGTAATGATACCCCCAACACGAAAAGCCCCGAAAGCGATGGGCAGTGTCCACATCCTTCGCCGTGAAGTCGCGATCAGCACGAGTAGCAGAGCAGTGAATCACAATCAGACTAATCTTTCTCATCGTCCTTCTCCCTTTCCGTCGTTTTCACATTACACACTTCCTTATGGGTAGCATTGAAGCGCACCTCTCTCACAATTCTGTTCCGCTTTCTTTTTCCGAAGAAAGGCACAAGGAACATAATTACATCCAAAATCTTAGTTACAATTTCTTTCATTTGATCCAATATTAAAGTTATCATGCTGCCGGATCCGGAGCTTCTCCGCTTCCACCACCGTCTGAACCACCACCGGAACCTTTGTCATCGTCTTCTCCTTCATTGCCGCTACCGCCCGTTTGAGCCACCGCACGCGTCGTTACTTGTTGGTAGCTAAGAATCTTCGTGATGTCCGCCAACGTCTTTCCGGGACGGAAAATAATATGGGCAGCCGTAATCAGCGAACTTGAAAACTCCTTGACCGACACAGCTCCTTCACTGTTCAACCCGATCTGCAAACTGCCCAAATCACCCAGCCGGACTATTCTTCCCGCTTTCAACGCACGCTTCGCCTCATAAAGAATGCCCGAAATGGCGGCACGCACATCTGTCTCCGTACAGGTAGACCGACTGGTGATTCCCTCGCACAACTCTTCAAAATCCAACTCTCCCGAAGCCTGTGCCTGCGCGTAATACTTTGCCGACTCATCCTTTTTGGCAGGATTCTTGCGCGGCACTACTGAATAAGTTACTGTCATTGCCATAATAAAATAATTTTAAGATTTCACACATTTCGAACGCGTTCCTTATTTGTTAACGACATAAAGATAACACATTTTTCATCCTCCGGATTCCCCAACGAAGTTTCCTGATACTCTATGAATAATAATGACGTTATTCTTTTAATAAACCATTAATTTTCAGTAACTTTATAGCATAAACCAAACATCATTCATCATGTATTATCCGGACCAGCCATTTCTTATCCGCACTTATAAAAAGTCGGAACTAGCTCATCTTTACAACCCCAACGTATGCCTCAAAGTAGCCTTACAAATACTACGTCGTTGGATTGTCTACAACCTTCCGCTCCTGCAAGAACTCGAACAAGAAGGCTATCGTGCCCGCAACCGCCTTCTCTCTCCCCGGCAGGTGGCAACGATCATACGCTATTTGGGAGAACCCTAAGAACTTAATCAAAAAAACGAAAAGTTCCATTCTATTATTTTACAAACAAATTTCTTTGCAACCGCAAATTAAAAAGAACAAACCAACATGGATCATTTTACCATCTTTCAAGACTTTTACCGCGTCATAGCCGAAATGACAGAAGAAGAAATCGTATCGGCCATCAGCAACGGCACATACCGGGAAACAGTGGAGGACGTGCGCCGAATCTTCGCGGAACAAGGCGAGAAAGCAGCCAACGAAAAGAAAATAGAACTACCGGAAATCACCTTTTCAGCCAACTACCGGGGAGGACGTTCAAACGCAACTCTCGTCAAGTATCTGGGATACATCGTGATAGACATCGACCATCAGACACAGGAAGCATTGGCACGCATCCTCGCACTGGCAAAAAAGTGTGCCCACACCCGCATCGCTTTCATCAGCCCCAAAGGAATGGGACTGAAAATCGTGGTACGTGTATGCCGGACAGACGGGACATTGCCCGAAACAATTCAGGAAATTGAAGATTTCCATCATGCTGCTTATCACAAAATCGCTTCCTTTTATGCCCAGCTCTGCGGAGTTGAGGTCGACACTTCCGGGCAGGATGTCAGCCGCACTTGCCTGTTCTCTTACGATCCGGATATTTATTTCAATCCCGATGCCACAGCTGTCATCGTGGAACAGCCACCGATGTTCTTCAAGTCTCAAAAGAAGAAAAGGGCATCCGGCAAAAAGAAAAAGACGACAGCACCAGACAACAATCCCCTCACCGAACAAGTGGCCCTCAACTACCATTCCTCGCACGCTTCCTTAATGGTGACTCTGAACTATTATCACAATAAATCCGAAAAGTACGTCACCGGCAACCGGAACAACTACCTGCATTGCCTGGCTTGTATGTACAATCGCTACGGCGTCCCCCAGGAAGAGGCGGCAGCTTTTATCAAGAGCCAGTTCACCGATCTTCCCGCGGATGAAATGGACGCACTGATCGGGAGTGCTTACGGACACAACGAGGAATTCGACACCCGCAAGCTGAATAGTACGCAGAAGCGAATATTACAGATTGAGCAACATATCAAAGAAAATTACGATACACGCTACAACGAAGTGCTTCATATCATGGAATATCGCAGAAGGAAAACGGACACGGAGCAACCGGAACCTTTCCATATTCTCGACGAAATGATGGAAAACAGCATTTGGATGGAGATGAACGAACTAGGCTATTCGTGCACCGTCAAAACGATTCAGAATCTGATCTACTCCGACTTCAGCAGCACCTACCATCCTATTCGCGAGTATTTAGACTCGCTGCCTGAATGGGACGGAACGGATTATATCGGTATCCTTGCCAACAGCGTGCATACTAGTCACCAGAAATTTTGGGTAGAATGTCTGGAACGTTATCTGGTGGGAATGTGCGCTGCCGCCACGCAAGACGATGTGGTGAACCACACTGTTTTGTTGCTTTGCAGCGAAATACAGAACATCGGAAAGACTACGTTTATCAACAACCTGCTGCCGCCCGAATTGCGCGCCTATCTTTCTACCGGTCTTATCAACCCGAACAACAAGGATGATCTGGCCAAAATAGCGCAGGCGATGCTTATCAATCTGGATGAGTTTGAAGGGATGAACGGACGGGAACTGAATATCTTCAAGGATTTGGTTACCCG
The DNA here is from genome assembly GCF_003435205.1 of Bacteroides sp. AF32-8BH. Classification (NCBI taxonomy): domain Bacteria; kingdom Pseudomonadati; phylum Bacteroidota; class Bacteroidia; order Bacteroidales; family Bacteroidaceae; genus Bacteroides; species Bacteroides sp. AF32-8BH. The sequence continues at coordinate 49,197 of NZ_QVLZ01000018.1, forward strand.
CAAAGTAATCAGCATCCGCCTGCCATACGCGCGGCGTTCACAGAACTTCCCTCACACGGCTTCTTTTGCCGGCACATGCAATTATCAGGAAGTGCTTCACGACACCACAGGTAACCGCCGTTTTCTCTGCTTTCATGTCAACTCGATAGAATTTATCAAAATAAACTATGCGCAGTTGTATGCACAAATCAAGTATCTGCTCAACAAGCCGGGGTATCAGTATTGGTTCACCCAGTCGGAAAACTCACGGATTGAAGAGAACAACGAGGATTTCATTTTCCACTCACCGGAAGAAGAACTGGTGTTGACACATATCCGCAAACCGGAACGTTTCGAAAAGGTGCATTATCTGACGGTCACTGAAATTGCGGAATTGATTCGCGAACGGACGGGGTATCAATATTCTCACGGAACCAAAGCCCAACTAGGAAAAGTGATGTCCAAACACGGCTTCGAATTTCATAAGGGAAAAAACGGGAGAAGATACACTGTATTCATTATTGATACGGAACAGGTGAAATCAAACAGGCTATATGAATAAGATTTCATCTCCTTCGCACGCAAAAAGGTGAGGGTTGGTGAGGGTACTTTTGCAACTTTTCATTTTTATATTTCTTATTTCTATTCTTCTATTTTCTTCTAAAAAAAAATACGAATGTTAGAAATTTACCCTCACCTTTTCCTTTTTCTTCCTCAAAAAAACGGTGGGAAATTTGAAAAAGACAGTTATCTTTTTCAAATTTCCCACCATGTTTTTTTTAATCTGAATCGAAGTTATACTCCTAGCACAATACTAGCATCAATATTCAGCTTTTTACTTATTTCACGAGCCACTTTCAATGTCGGCTCACATTTTCCGGAAATGTAGTCACTAAGACGCGAAGGACTAACTCCTATCAGTTGTGACAGTGATTTCTGATTGAGCCCCATTTCGTACATACGAAGCTTCAGAACATCCACAAGCGAAGGTTCTCCCAAAGAAAAGTGTTCCTCTGAATAATCGGCAACAAGATTAGAAAGAAGTTCCAACTCGATGCTGTTAGGATCATTCAAAGGAGTATCATCCTTCACTAACGGAAGAAGATCCTCCACTCTCTTTACAGCCCATTCATACTGGTTTTGGTTTTCTATCTTTGTCATATTTTCAAATATTAGCACAATCTATTTTATCATATTCTTTATGAGTACCAATAAAGCGAATATATACAAACTTTACAGTGAACTTCACCACTACTACCAAGCGATAATTATTCCCTTTAACATTGAAAACATAATGCTGGTTACCTACACTGGCACTATTAAAGGTCTTCTTTATATCAGCGAAACAAGCCCATTCACTTTTCTTTACTATAGTAACCCATTCTTGCAAAGCAACTTTTGAATCGGGATGCTCCTCTGCATATTCTCTTAACGCTTGTTCTGTAAATATTCTCATTAGTTACTCACTTATCATGCAACAAAAATAAGAATATAATTCCAATTTTCAAAATTATATTCCGATATTCGCAATTATGGATAAAAAAGATTCGCTTCTTATAAAGACATCGAAAATTCGATCCTACAACCTAACGCATTCATGATGCGATAGAAAGTAGAAACCTTAGGTTCTGTCTGACCACTTTCCACTCTTGAAATATAAGAACGATCGGAACCGATACGCCGGGCTAATTCTGCTTGAGTAATCTTAGCCTTTTTCCTTGCGTCTTCGATAATTTGCCCGGTGTAGAAAGCATACGCTTTTTCTTCTGCTTCCGCACGTTCGGGAGTACCTTCTGCTCCAAATTTCGCATCAAGAACAGCGTCATAATCTACTATTTGATGATTGTTTATCTGCATAATATTCCTCCTTTATTTTTAATGCTTTATCTATTTCACTACCCGGTGTTTTTTGCGACTTCTTTTGAAAGCCATTAAACAACACTACAATATTTCCATCATCAAAAATGAAAAATACCCGGTATATATTACCATTATATTCTGTACGAAGTTCAAAAACTCCGTCCTGAACAAATTTTACAAATTTAGTGGAGAGTCTTTCTTGTGTTTTCAACAAGAGTAGTCCATACTGGATTTTATCTTGTTCCTTTTCGGTTAAAGTCTCCATGAAAGCCTCAAAGTAACCTCCGTATGTACGGATCTTACGTTTCTTTTCCATACTGCAAATATACGAATTGTTGTTCAACTATACAACAATCGTCTTTTTATTTTATATTATTTTTCCTCAAATTCTCCAGCACGCTTTTTCTTCTCATAAGACACCAGCGTCTCTACACTAAGCGTTTTCCCATTCTTAGGGCTTATCACATCTACAACGCTTGCTAACGCACGAAAAGTCTGTTCGCAATTTGCTACTCCGTCATACGTCAACCTACCCAGATTGATGGCATCGAGCACAACAGAGACATATTGCTTCGGATTTCCCCGATACTCGATGATGACAGGCGTGAGATGCGACATCTCTCGAGTCAGTTGACTGACGATTCTTTTTTTTGGTCGAACAGATCCATTAATTTTTCACTATGCACATTGATTTGTGCGGTTACTTCACGAAGTTCATCTTTCAATGAACACAATAATTCATCATTCAATGAATTTTCCATAAAACTTTCTATTTAATTGATTATAAAAAAGCCATTCCAGAAAGATAAGCAATCATTACTTACTTCCCGGAATGGTGTCTAATACCTCGAAAACAAAGACTTATATTCTAACCTAATGTACTCACTTTAATCCACTTCTTTTGATTTTGCATTCCATACCAGCAAAGCAAACAACACAGAAAGCAAAGCTGCACCAATCCAAAACCAATTGATATAGGTGAAGTCATAAACATCTACTCCATTCTGAACCGTTTTTTGCCCTTCTATCAGTATACCGCTCATCACGTCTTGCAATCCGGCTCCGATGTAGCTGGCAATACCGACTACTCCCAATGCAGCACCCGAAGCATTACGGGGAGCAATATCCACTGCCATCAAACCACCCAGAAAACAGATCAAAACTCCGATACCTAAACCGAAAAGAACCATTGCCAACACGTCTATCCAAAAATGAGCTCCCGGAACTAAGAGAAACAAACAAAGAGCAAACACGTTCATCAATCCGAAAATTAACGCAGGGACATTACGACGTCCACCAAATAACTTATCAGAAATAACACCTGAAAACATAGTACCGATTATACCACAGACCGGACAAATAGAAATGATAAAACTGGCATCCAATGTAGAGTACCCCTTTTGAGCTTCCAAATAAAAAACGCCCCAACTATTGATAGCATAACGACTGATATACATAAAAGCACTCGAAAGAGCCAGTATCCAAATGGCAGGCATCAGCAATACCTGACGCTGTGCTTTATTAAAATCAGCCGTTTCTGTCTCACTCATTTCCTTTTTCTGTTTGGGAACATTCACCGAAGGAAATCCCATGCTTTCGGGAGTATCATGGAAGAACTTCCAGACGATCAACGCTCCTATCAATCCCACTATACCGGCTCCGAAGAAACCATACCGCCAGCCCAACACACTGACAATTGAGGCTATTATCAGAAAAGTCAACGCTTCGCCGATATTATGGCTCGCAGACCAAAAGCCATAGTATGAACCGCGCTCTTTGTCCGTGAACCAACGAGAAAGCCCTACTACACAAGAGGCTGCTCCCATAGATTGAAACCAGCCGCTAATCCCCCAAAGGATAGCGAACAGGATAAAAGAATTAGTAAAACCGAGACAGAGGTTAACCAAAGCAGTTATCAATAAACCGGTAGTCATAAAACGGTTGATATTACTACGGTCGGCAAGGAAACCGTTCGTGAATTTTCCGATGGCATAGGTGAAAAACAATACGGAACCTATGATGCCTAACTCTGTTTCCGAAAAAATGCCTTCATCTACAATAGGTTTCTTTACGACATTCAGGCTAAGACGGCACACATAATACATACCGTAACCAAAAGTCGCAGAAAGGAAAGTAGACCATTTCAGAAACTTCAGACGGCGAGCATCGGATGAAGACAAAGCTTCTCCGTTACAAGGTCTCGGCGAAGAGACCTTGTAAAAATTGATTAGTTGTTTCAACATGAAGAAAGTGCGTTTAGTCGTGAAGTTTCTTTTCGCGTAGATACTCTAATAATAGAGCTGGGCGGTCTGTTTGAATTAGCTTGGCTCCCTGGCCAATTATCCACCCCCAACTTTCATCCGGCTGATGAAGTTCTACTGCACGGTCGTCGTCATGCCCGCCACATAGTTCGGGCCAAAGCGAATTTATAAAAAGATTAGAGCCTGTATTACGTACTTTCTTTATCAAATTAAGAATCTCCGGACTGTCACTATCAAACACTAATTCATAAGCAGCAGGTTTCATATGTGTCTGATAACTATCAATGACAGCTTCCGCCCCGTCTTTATGAAGTTGTACAATAGGCATGAAGATTACCTTATCCAATACATCACCGTTTTCAGCCTTGACTTGTTCATAAGGAAGTCCGGCTTTAATAATACATTGCTGAACAGTTCCTGTTTCTTTCAAAACAGCATATACATCTTTGAAGTAATCATAGCCTTTATCAATATTAACAAGGATCTTACCTTTACATAATGACATTACTTCTTCCAATGTCGGTATCAAATGAGCTGTTTTATGCCCTGTACCACTTTTCAAACGGAACTGACGTAATTCTTCCAATGTATAGTCTGCCGGATAACCTTTTCCTGTTGTAGTACGATCAATTTTCTTGTCATGCATCAAAATCAGATGTCCATCCTTGGTTTTCTTCAGATCGATTTCAATTACATCTACCCCCATATCAATACAATTCTGGATAGCCTGCAGGGAGTTCTCCGGAGCATTACGCCAGTCAGCTCGATGAGAAACAACTAAAACTGAATTACTTGCAGGCTTCTGTAGATTCGCAATTATTTTATCCGAATGATTCTGTGCCTCTAACCCTCCTATTATCAGAAGGGTTAAAGCTATTAATATATTTATCTTTCTAAGCATATCTTTTTATTTTTGTAAAGCATTTCTTTTTGCATTCTGTCCGCGCTGTGCCCATGGTGAATTTGCAGGCCCTTCAATACCACAATCAATAGCTATCAATTTGCAGGCACCATTATCCTCATACGTGACATACACAATACCATAGTCAGCAATGACTGGTGACGACCAAATTTTAGAACCTAATTGTCTCTTATATTTCTCCGTACCATCAGCATTCAATATTATATAGTTACCGCCATCATCACAGATGTGAATATTTCCGTCACTGTCTATAGCCGGTGTTGTTCCTATTTCAGCGACAGAGGAATAACTCCATTTTTTTGCTCCTCCTTTAGTCAGGGCAATAACTTGGGCATTCGGATTCTTTGTACCCACATAGATGGTTCCGTCAGCACCGATAGCCGGTCCTCCCTGGTCAATCTTGCCCATAGTACCACTCGCCGGATATCTCCATAGCTCATTACCCTGGTTATCATAAGCAGCAACCACTCCCTCTGAAAATGCCACATATACATTTCCTTGCGCATCAATAGCGGGATATACAGCAGCAGCCGTATTTCCTTTCCCTAGATTAGGAGACAAGTTCACACCATCTTGCGTAGTACGGGCAAATCCGTTCGCTCCCGACAAGGCTGAATGGATAACTCCATTCTGTCCAACCGATATACCACCATTAGCACCACCATTGGGAGATTTGCGTCTCCAAAGTTGTCTGCCGGAACTACGGTCAACCATATGTACAGAACCATCCGTCCCTCTATTTCCAATCAAGATATTACCATCACGAGACAAAGCAGGAGAAATATAGGGAATATTAGTACCAATACCTAGTTCGTATCTCCACTTCTGTGTCCCATCCGGATGAATAGCATACAGACTGCTGCTTATGTTTTTGTCTGTTGTACTCGCACCCATATAAATAGTTCCGTCCGCACCTACCATAGGAGACGAACCTTGATCTCCAGCTCCTCCGTCCTTACTTAAATCAAACATCCATTTTTGCTCTCCAGACGGCGAATAAGCAAAAAGGTGGAGTGCATTGGATGACACATATACATCCCCGTTGTCACCTACAGCAGGGGATATGGATCGTAAAGAAGAAGATGTCTCAAACGTCTTGTCCCAAAGAATCGTCACTCCGGATATGGAGGTGTCACGAACGTACAGAGTAGCTTGTTTTGTATTAGTAGCTCCACGATCATCAGTAGTTGTCAGCTTTACTGTTACAAATCCAGTTGTCGTGAAAGTTATTTCCGGGTCTTTTTCTTGAGAGGTCTGTCCATTGCCAAAGTCCCACTCGTAAGCAACTACTTCTCCATCCTCATCCACAGACTTATCGGTAAATTGAACTTTCTCATTCACTTTACAAATGGCAGGGCTATAGCTGAAGTCTGTAACCGGAGGCATATTCGTCGGACGAATCACAACAGTATGGGATGCAGTTGCATATCCTCCGAATTCATCTGTCACGGTTAATTTAATAACATAGGTCCCAGCTTTCTTATACAAAACGGACGCATCTTTAGTAGTAGCCCTATTCCCTTCCCCCTCAAATCCAAAATGCCAGAAGTACTCTACTATCTCTCCTTCCGTCTTTACTGATTCATCAGTCAGATAAACGATATCACCGACCGTATATTCTTCTTTATCTATAGAAAAAGAAGCCTCCGGGGAGGTTGTCTGCCGCACTTCATCGCCGTCCTTACATGCAAATAGACAAACGACTGTCACTATCAGGAATATATATTTCTTCATAATCATTCTATTCATTATTTAAGATTAAAACCAATTATCTTTTACCTCTCTGTTTCAGATAGGTATCCAGCAACTGGGGATGGTCTGTCTGTATCAGATTAATCCCCTTCGACAAAATCAAGTCCACTCCTGTATAGTTTCCTTGTGTCATCTGTGTATCATAGGTATAACCATTCATATCTAACATATTAGTCGAGACAAACAGCCCTTTTGAAGATATGGCTGTCGAGAGCCCGCCATTTAATGTTTTCGACAAAGATATCTGGGCAAACATCACTCCTGGTTGCTGTGAAAGGAAATCTGCATGCTCCTCGTTTTCACACTGCGGATAAGGTATAGGAGCCGGCGAATAATCCAAAATATTCTGCAAGACATCCCGATTATTAGATGTATAAAAGAACACACGGTCTAACATCCCACAGCTTTTCACAACATCATACAGTTCTTTAGGAGACACTTTATTCAAGAAGTCCAAATCAAAAAAGATCTTTCCCCGCCCTGCAACCAATGCGTCATACAAAGAGGGGACCGTGTGATTGGTTACTGTGCCGTCTGCCAGCTTCAGACGATAAGACTGGAGCTGCTCATAAGTCAAATCTTTCACTTTCCCCTTCCCTGTAGTTGTCCTGTCTATGGTTTCATCATGCATCAACACAATTACTCCATCCTTTGTCATGCGAGGATCTACTTCTACAATATCTACAGCTCCCCCTAATTCTATACAACTTTCAATTCCAGCTATCGAATTTTCGGGAATATTCGGGTTGGAAGAATTGCCACGATGCCCCATTATCCAAACTTTTGCAGGGTCAAAGTGTTGCAAAGCATAACGTAAACTCTTGCCGGATACTTGTAATTTCTGCAGAGCCGCCGCTACATTGCCAGTCTTATCTGTCACCCTAACCGAAATATTATAACTTCCTTCTTTCGTAAACGTATATTCCAATTCAGGTTCTTCACCCAATGTCTGCCCTTCCATCGTCCAAACCACAGATTGGATGTCTTGCCCATCATTAAGAGCTACCTTCAGAACAACTTTCTCTTCTAATGCCGGATAGGCATTACTTGCCATAACTCTAGCAGTAATCGTTCCACTCCCCTGTTCTTCAATCGTACTATCATCCCCACAAGCAAATAAAACGACTGCTAATACTGATATATAAATGATATTTGAGATTTTTCTTATCATACTATTTTATTTTTAGTTATATCCTTCATTTTGATACATTCTTGTCGGATCCAGTTTATGTTCATCATACGGGATAGGCAACAAAAAATCTTTCGCAGAGAAATTTGGATTCTTCGCTTTCATGTGCTCCAACAGTTCCTGACGAGAATAAAGACGTAACAAATCATACCAATATTGTCCTTCAAAAGCAAACTCGACTCTTCTCTCACGAAGGATCGCATCGCGCAAACTACTGCCGGAATAATCATCCAGACCAGCACGTTCGCGTACCATGTTCAAATAGCTTACCGCATCATTCTCGCTCAAATGCATTTTCACTTCTGCCAGCATTAATGCGACATCGGCATAACGAAGCACAATCCAGTTATTCGCCCCATAGCCATTTATGTCATCAAGATCTGTGTACTTCTTCACATAATTAACGTTCTGTGACGTACCACACGAGATAGCCTTACGCGTATCTCCCGATTCATAGGCATTCATCATATCAACAGTCGGTATATTATTTCCAGTTCCAGTTTTCTGCGAAGTAAGCCCCGTCTGGGAAGTGGGTTGAAATATATAGGCGTAATTTGAGGCTAAACTGGAGTTGCCTCCTTTATACATCACCTGAAAAATATTCTCTTGACAGAATGTTTGAGCTTCCTTATCAAAAACATCAGCATAAGGGATATCTTTCAGACTTGTAAAAGGTTTCATATTCCATGCTGCAACTAAATTTGTTTTCGCAGATTGCAAATTTGAAGTTCTTTCCGACTGAAAATCAGAATCAGCAGCCATTGTCAAGTAAACTTTGCCTAATAAAGCATACGCAGCAGCTTTTGAAGCACGGCCTACTCCATTACCCGTTTGAATATCCGGCAATTCACTATTAATAACCTGTGTCAAATCGGAAATAATCAAATTATAGACTTCGCTCTTTGGCTGGCGGGCTGTATATTTCTGAATTTCATCTTTTGTCTTTAGCTCTTTGGTTACAATAGGGACATCTCCAAACTGCATTACAAGATGAAAATAAGTCAATCCACGCAAAAAATACATCTCTGCCTTTTTCTTGTTTTTCACAACTTCATCCTTAAAAGGAATATCATCTATCTGATCTAATATAATATTAGCTCTTGTCACGCATTTATACAAATCTGCCCAATGAGTTTTCACTTGTGCATTATCTGTTGTCAATGTATAGTTATAAAATTGATAATTAACCCCATTTCCTGCTCCCGGGTCCTGCAACGTGGTGTTTTCCGAACGAACATCTGTGTATAAATACATATTCTTATAATACCCGTTTCCTCTCAAAGCTGCATACGCACCATTCGCAGCCATTGCAATGTCATCTTCGGTCTGATAGAAGTTACTGGCTGGAATCTTATTAGGATTGGTTTCTTCCAGAAAACTCGTACAACTACTGCAAAACAATAGTGAACTTACTGCGACAAATGTTATGTATTTTTTCATAATCTGATTCTTTATTTATTTAAAAAGTTATTTTTGCTCCTATACTATATGTACGCGCCAAAGGATAAACTCCCCAATCGAAGCCGGGTAACAGGTTGTCTCCTTTATAATCCACTTCAGGATTATATCCTTCATAATCAGTCAAAGTAAATAGATTGTCTACACTGACATATAGCCTCAACGCCTGAACGCTCACTTTCTGCATCCACTTCACCGGAAAATTATACCCCAATGTGATATTTGCACAACGGAAATAGGAAGCATCATCCACCATATAAGAACTAAGCCGCTGACTGGTATTAGGAGTGGAACTACGCGCTGCACGAAACACTCCGCCGGAACCCGGATTTTCGTCAGAATGCCAACGGTTCAAGACAGATGCTAACTGATTGCCGGAACCTTCCATATTATACAGATAATATTTCTGGAAGTTTATTACTTCAGCTCCTTGAGAACCGGTAAATGTCGCTCTCAAATCAAAGTTCTTATAAGAGAAATCGGTACTGATACCGTATGTAAAATCCGGGTAAGCATTGCCTAGAATTTCACGGTCGTTTTCTGTAATCAAACCATTCTTATCAACATCCCGCCATTTCACATCTCCCGGATGTATGTTATTATAATTAGGAACTGCCGGTCCTATCAACTGATATCCGTCAGGAAATTTGCCATTAACCAGATTGCTTTTATCAATCATTATATTGGTGTAATCCTTCTCGGAAATAATACCATCAGCAATGTAGCCATAGAAAGAGCCGATAGGAAGCCCGGAACGGGTCACATGGCTTACCACATTGCGCTCACTAACTAAATACAAATCATTAATACCACCCAAATCGACAACTTTATTTCGATTTACTGATATATTAGCACTTACATTCCATTTAAAATCTCCTGTCAAAATACGCCCGTCTATTTGGAAATCAACTCCGCTATTACGTACTTTTGCATTTTTCAAGTTTGTTTTTACACTGGAAGAGCCCGATATGGATGATATAGGCTGGTCGTACAACAAATCATACGAAAGACTATTATAATAGTTACCTATCAAGTTGACACGACCATTGAATAATCCCAAATCAAACCCTACATTGTATTGGGATGTTTTTTCCCATCCGATAGCCGCATCTTTGAAAGTTCCTTGCCAATAGGCTGTTTCGACAGTATTACCATATACGTAACCACCTTGAGACATAGTAGCTGTATGCTCGTAGTTACCAATATTGTTGTTTCCACTCAATCCCCAACTGGCACGAAGTTTTAAGGATGAATTATTACCTAACAAATCCTGATAAAACTTTTCATTCGATATAGTCCAACCTAAAGAAATAGAAGGAAACCAACCCCAACGGTTTTCTTTTCCAAAACGTGAAGATCCGTCAGTTCTTACTGTACCCGTCACTACATAGCGATTATCGAATGAATAGTTTACACGTGCCAGATAAGACATCATTGTCCATGCAGCCTTTCGGGTATCGCTGCTATACAAGCCTATATCGGAAGCATTCGGACCATGCGCTGTCACTTCATGAATACGGTCGTCGGGAAAACCTGTTGCTTCAACGGCTACGCGGTCATAAGTTTTTTTCTGTAAGGTGTAGCCCACTAAAGCATTCAGGCGATGTTTCCCGAATTCACCATTATAATTTAACGTAAACTCTCCCAAACGGTCAATATCACGATTTGTTATGTCACGAGCTTTCACACGTGCCTGAACAGCATCCGAATTGGGCATATCACCATCTTGTCCTACAGTACGCGGACGATAGTAATTATAACGGGAAGTATAATATTGAGTTCCCAAATTGGCTTTAAACTGAAGCTGTTTCAATATATCATAAGTGATATTAGCATTGAAATTCATTCGGCTTGACTTGTTGCGGATATCAATTTCATGAGCAAGTGCCACGGGATTCTCGACCATCTGATAGCCATCAGCTTTCATCGCAATCTGATTTCCGACTGCATAAGTTCCATCCGAATTATATACAGGGAATTGAGGAAACATTAATAGAGCACTTTGTACGACACCATCATTTATATAACGACCGTCTGCTTGAACCTGTCGTTCCGAAACATCAACAAAAGAAAAGTTTACTCCAACTTTCAAGCGTTTCGTGACTTCTGCATCTACATTGGCACGAACATTCAAACGCTTATGTCCGGAAGGAGCTATAATTCCATCCTGATCCAGATAACCCAAACTAAAACGATATTTCAAGAAATCCTGTCCTCCTGTAACAGATAGATTATGACGATGCATCGGAGCATTCCCATAGATGGCGTCCTGCCAATCTGTATTGTAAGTAGGATCGACCGGTTTTCCGGTTGTGAAATCAAAAAACAAATCAGAAATGCCCACTTCATTCAAGTTAAAACCTTTTGAAGCTCTTATTGCATTATCATCCAATGGGTTCCATGATTTTCCAGCAGCTTCTGCTTTATCACGATAAGAATTATTACGGGCTTCAATCACCAAATCCCTGTATTGATAGGCATCCAGCAACTTAATCTTACGCTCTACTTGTTGCATACTAAACTGATAGTCATAATCAATACGGGCTTTTCCTGAATTCCCCCTCTTTGTGGTGATAAGTACCACGCCACTGGCACCGCGAGAACCATAAATGGCTGCCGAAGCTGCGTCTTTCAATACGTCAATAGTTTCGATATCCTCGGGATTGATATATACATCTTCTGAAGCCGGATATCCATCAATCACATAGAGAGGTGTTGTACTAGCTGAAAGAGAGTTCGTTCCACGAACTTTAATCTTCACTCCTTCTCCCGGCGCACCACTTGTCTGCATCACCTGTACACCAGCGACTTTACCTACTAAAGCTTGTCCGGCAGTTGCTGCTGAAAGAGATAATTCACTAGCCTTAACACTTGCCAAAGAACCTGTAAAATCACTCTTACGCATAGGAGTATAGCCAACGACTACGACTTCTTCAATCATCTTACTATCTTCCTGCAGAACAACTTTCGCCATATTTTTATCGGTAGCACGAAGTTGAACGGGTTTATATCCGATGTAGGAAACTGTTAGTTGAGATGTTTCAGAGACATCATTGATGGAAAAATTACCATCTAAATCGGTTATTGTTCCATTAGATGTACCCTTGACCACAACACTAGCACCGATAATAGGCTCTCCATGCGAATCAACTACGGTTCCCGAAACCTTTATATTACGCTGCTTTTCTTGTGGTTTACGAATCAATACAATGACATTCTCTTGCTCTTTCTTGTAGGTTAACTCCATTTTACCCAAAAGTTGTTGCATGGTTTGTTCAATCGTTGCATCTTTCACATTTAACGAAACTTTTTGGTTTAACTCCGGAAGGCTCTCATTGTAGAAGAATTTGTAATTGCTTACTTGCTCGATTTTCTTTAAAGAGGCTCTCAAAGAGATGTCTTTCACATTCACCGTTATTTGAGAATAAGCGGTAAAAGAGACGCTTAAAAACAAAAGCAGACAAATAGCCCGCAGTGTTTTCCAGTTCTTACTTCTCCCCACGTTTGTTTGAGGGAGTTTTTCAAAGGTTGTTTTGTGCTTCATATATCAAAACTTTTAAGTTGTTTGATAGGTATACAGACTACTATACTCACTCGTCCAATCGCCTATCAGACTTTAACTCTCGTTAACTTATTCAATTCAGAGAACAAAAAAGCCATTCCTAAGTAGTGGGCTTCGGAATGGCTCTATTCATTATTTTTTCTACAATTTCTCTTTCAAAACTATCACCGAACCGTCCATTTCATAATAGAAAGGTGAAGTTAGCATCAGAATATTCAGCGCATTCTGTATGCCGCCTCCCGGAATGGTTCCGGTGAAATATTCATTAGGTAGTTTATTGGAGTCGAAACGAATCTCTACGTCATAAATACGTGAAAGAGTTTTCATGATATTTTCCAAAGATTCTTTCTCAAAGTACATATTTCCTTTCGTCCACTCAATATAGTCAGTCGGATGCACTTGAGTGGCTGTTATCTTATGAGTGGCTTTATTATATTCTATTTTGTCGCCGGGCTTCATGATATGCGATATTTTCTGCGCATAGACCCCTACTTTTCCTTCCAAAAGAACGACTGTCACGTCTTTGGCATCTTCATAGGCAGATACATTAAAAGAAGTACCGAGTACTTTCACTTCCAAATCACCGATTTGCACAATAAAGGCGTGTTTCTCATCATGGGCTACTTTAAAATAGGCTTCACCATTCAGTTGCACGCGACGAACTTTTTCTCCGAAGTTATTCAGGTAACTTAATTGGGAAGCTGAATTGAGAACAACATTTGTTCCGTCCGGCAATTCAATGGTTGCTTTATCTCCTTTGCCCGCTTTCACAATAAAGGGTGTTTCTGCCGTTGGAGAAGAATCTAAAAGATAGTAAGTGAAGAAAGCGACACAGACAGGTAATAAAATGGCAGCAACCCATTTCCAAGGGATGATACGGAGGGGGCGCACTTCCTTGCCCAAAGTCTCTTCTTTGATCCGGGCAAAAAGTTTATCACGCAACACTGGGTTCATGGAGGAATCCGATCTCTCAAACTCTTGTTCCCACCAGTCATGCAACTGACGGTCATTCTTTATCCAGTCTGACAGTTCTTTTATCTCGACATCCGTGATCGTTTCTTCGAAATATTTTTCAATTAGCTCTTTATAATGTGTCTTATCCATCTTTCCACTTATTTACAAGTATACATTTTCATCCTACTTCCCATCCAAAAACAAGTATTACTATTACATTTCATTAACAAAAAAGGCCAACAAAAGGGTAATTACCTTATCATAATGCTTCATCAACTGTTCACGCATAAATTTCACAGCCAAAGATAATTGGGTAGCAACCGTACTTTCGGAAATTCCCATGATTTCGGCTATTTCTTTATTTGTGTAATTCTGCCTTTTGCTCAAAATGAATATTTTCTTCCGTTGCGCAGGCAGTTCTTCGGCAAGAGAATCGATATACTCATTCAAAAAGCGCAGATCAATATTCTCTTCTGTCTGTGAATCACGGTCTACGCTACTTTTCATGAGATATTCATTGTAAACATACTCTACGGTCTGACGCTGATACATATTCATCAATAAGTTTTTGGCAATCGTACAGAGAAAAGAGATAAACGAGGAAGCCGGGTCTACTTTTTCATGCACTTCCCATATACGAATAAAAGTGGCTTGCACCACTTCTTCGGCCATATATTGATTGCCGGAAGAGAGTCGCATAATGAAATTGTACAGTTTGCCACTATACATATTATACAATCTTTCGAATGCCTGAAAGGAACCGCCTTTTAAGTCGATTAATAAATGTTTTTCATCTGTAGAATCTACCATATCTTAGAATTTTGCAACAAAGGTATGCAGCCATAGGTCATAAACAGGTGACAATATTATTAATATTTTCTCAATTATCCGACTTTTCTGAAGAAAAAGATAGTAAATAGCAAATAGTAACGCCATCCGGTCAGGATAATGACGCTATCCAATCAGGATAGTGACGGTATCCGAACCGGATGGCGTTACTATATTTAGTGAGGTAGTTCGTACTAATAAGTCAGACGAACACCTGCTTGTATGTTGAAGTTAAACGGATTCTCTTTACGTATAGTCTGTATATCGGAGCCATCATTGAAATAATAAGCAACACCCGGTTCCACGTAAATACCCAAACGTTTCGTTGCATTGATCTGCGCACCTACACCACCGGATACCGAGAACTGCAAAGGCTTCACTGTTTCTTTTTCAGATCCTAGCTTTCCATAAACACATTTCTCAACCATACCTCCACCGGAAACATAAAGAGTGACGAGTTTCTTATCCAGGAAGTTCCAGTTGGCACGCAACGGAATACCGATATAATGCAGTTTCTGCTCTATCTGTTGTTCTTCACCTGCCAGTTTTGCATCCGAAGAAAGCAGCGTATAAGTCAGTCCTGTCTCAAGAGAGAATCCTTTAGCTAAACCTTTACGAACGGACAATCCGAAAGAAATAGGCTGATGATGTTTAATGTCAACCACCTGTTTTGCCTGACGCAGGTAAGGTACTCCATCTTCGAAAACCAATGTTTGGTCATTAGGAATCGTCTCCATCAGACCGTTGGAAACTGAAAGCATACTCACACGTGACATATAAGCATGAGATCCGGCACCTACTTCTGTTGAAGCACCTCCTGAATTTCCTACCGAAAGTCCCATTGACCATGTTCCCTTTTGAGAAGATCTTTTTTCTGTCGGAATATGAAGTTTGTCTTTACCGGAAGGACGACGCGGTCTGTTATTCGATCGCTCTGTATCCTGTGACTGTCCCTGACTGACATCTGTATTTTCTGCCTGCTTCGGTTCATCTTTTACATTTTCAGTTTCTCCATTTCCTTTTACATTCTTATCTTCCTCACTCAAAGAGTCTTCTCCATTTCCTGTTGAAAGTTTATTTTCATTACCGATCCCTAATGGATCTACACCTGTTTTCTGCTCCGTATGATTCCTGTCGACTTTCGCCAAACGATCTTTGCGAGTTACCGGCCGTAAGACAGGTTCCACAGCAGTTCCCTGCATATCCGGTTGTTGCACACCCGGCAATGCATCGGGCGTGGAAGCCAATGCCGGAGTTTGTATATGACGTATTTCATCCGCAGCGGGTGTCCCTAGAAAATACAGACTTACTGACGAAACGACAGCTAATATTATAATAGCTGCAGCAGCCATCATCCATTTTCGATAAGGATATATTTTCTTCTCCACAGGAGGCATAAGTTCTTTCTCCAGTTGTTCCCAACCGGAAGCAGGCGCCGGTTCGGAATAATCCGCAAGCTTCTCCTTCAACTTATTCATCCACAATTCTTTCTCTTCCATCTCTATCTATCCATTATGCATTATCCATTCTTTTACTCTTTTTGCTAATACACTCTTCGCACGAAACAGTTGCGAAGCTGAAGATTTTTCATTGATACCTAATACCTGTGCGATTTCTTTATGCGATTTGTCTTCAAATGTATAAAGATTGAACACAGTACGATAGCCGGCGGGTAATTCTTCAATAAACTGCATCAACACATTTTGTGGTATCGCTTCTACATCGGAAGCATCCGGCTCTTCATATTCTTCGGGCAACTCTTCCAAAGGTGTCGACTGATTAATCACATCATTTTTCCGAAGATACTGTAAAGCTGTGTTGACCATCACCCGTTCCATCCAGGCTCGCAAAGAGCCTTCACCCCTCCAGGTGAACTTATCGAACGAATCGAATATCTTTAAAAAACCGTCGTGAAGCAGATCCTGGGCTGTATCCCGGTCGCCGGTATAGCGTAGACAGATGCCAAGCATACGCCCCGCATACTGTTCATACAGTTCCTTGCGGGCCCGGTTATTACCCAGCCTACATTGTTCCGACAACTCTATTTCTTCCATTCTCTTATACACGTGTTTACCTTATAAATGCAGCAAAGATAGAAATACTGCATAGAGAGAACAACTCTTTTATCACTTTTGTTTCTTTAACAGATCCGAATGCAATATTTTCTATCCTCTTGCATTTTCACTACAGAAAACATAAATATTATAAAATCTAAAACCTAGTAAGTATATGAAGAAATTTAAATTCATTGCCTTTATCTTTGCTATTATGACTACCATGCCGATTCTCCAGTCATGCTTGGACGACGATGATAATTCGTCCGATCTTCTGGCTATCAGCACCATCAATATGATTAGCCAGGATAGCAAGGAATTTTATTTCACTTTGGATGACGGGAAAAAGATGTATCCCAGCAACTCACAAGGATGGAACAATGAAGATTGGGTGGAGGGACAAAGAGCTTTTGTGATATTCAACGAGTTGGAAGAGCCTGTGAATGGATACGACCTTAATATTCAGGTGAAAGGTATCAATCCAATCTTAACCAAAGACATCGTCACAATGGGTGAAGATGACAACGACGAAGAGAAAATCGGAGATGATAAGATCAACACGACTTATATGTGGATCAATAAGGATAATAAATATCTGACGATTGAATTCCAATATTACGGAACACATAGTGAAGATAAAAAACATTTCCTGAATCTGGTGATTAATGACAAAGAAGAGACTGCTCCCACTGCTGACGAAGGCAATGCGGAGGACGAATATATCAATCTGGAATTCCGTCATAACAGTGAAGGAGATGATCCTCAACGTTTGGGTGAAGGATATGTGTCTTTCAAACTGGATAAGATTAAAAACCGGATGGAGGGGAAAAAGGGACTAAGAATTCGTGTCAACACCATTTATGGCGGGCCGAAAACTTATGAAGTGAAATTTCCTTAGACGACTAATCTAATGTGAACATGCGAAACACACTCTTTTTTAATATAATATATTAATTACGCAAAAGAGGGCGGTAGTTGTGAAACTGCCGCCCTTTTACTTTCTTCTTTATATTCTTTCTTCTAAAAGAGTTATTTCTTATCTCCCAGATAATTCCAAACAACTGCACTCAATGCAGCTCCTACAAATGGAGCAATGATGAACAGCCACAACTGCGACAATGCTTCTCCTCCTTGGAATAATGCCGGAGCAATACTACGTGCCGGGTTTACAGAAGTCCCTGTGATAGGAATACATACAATATGTACCAATACAAGAGTCAAACCGATGGCAAGTCCTGCCAGATTGCCTGCTCCCTTCTTCGGATCGGTAGAGCCGAGCACTACCAATACAAATATGAAAGTAAATACTGCTTCCGCAATAAATGCCTGCAACATTTCTCCATCACCAAAACCATTCGAACCTGTCGCTGTAGGCCCGTCATGAGCACCGGTAGAAACTAAAGCAAAAAGAATAGCCGAACCGATAATAGCTCCGATTACCTGGAAAATCATATACATACCTGCATCTTTTCCATTCATACGACCAGTCAAAAACACTCCTAATGTAATAGCAGGATTAATGTGACATCCCGAAATACCTCCGATAGCATACGCCATCGCTACTACGGATAAACCAAAGGCTAAAGCTACGCCGATTGTTCCCACACCAGCACCTACTGTATCAGCCAAACCACCAGCAAAGACGGCGCTACCACATCCCATAAGAACGAGCACCATCGTTCCAATCATTTCTGCAATGTACTTTTTCATAGTAATTAATATTGTTTTTGTTTACTTTCCAAAAATAAGCAATTCAGACTAGAAATCAAAACATATCCGTATTATTATAACGCAACTTTGCTACATTTTTTACAGAAAGAGATTGTTCTCGATGGAAAAAGGGATTCCCTAATGTGCTATAACAAACATTGTATGGACTGTAAAGAAAGCATTTCCTTGGGAACCGCCGCCTTTATTTCCTCTTTCAGGACGCATAAGAGACTGTGGCGAATAAAATCTTTATTTGTTACCAGTACCACTTGCCGTGTAGGTCGGGGAATGGCAAACGGACGTACCAACTGCCGCTGTTCTTCCGTCAATTGCATCACTGCCAATTCGGGAATAAAAGTGATTCCTTTTCCACTTTCTACCATTCGCATAAAGGTTTCCATACTTCCCAAACGATAGGCCATCTGATTAACCTTCACGGCCTCCATCTGACAGAAACGGACGAGTTGATCGCGAAAACAGTGTCCTTCGTCCAAAAGCCAAAGATGTTCGCCTGTTATATCAGAAGTACGGATCATATCATGCTTGAAAGAGGATTCTTTTCGTGACACATAAGCGTAAAATTGCTCATAGAAAAGAGTTTCTTCTGTCAAGAACGTATCTTCCAGTTTGCTGGCAATAATTCCCGCATCCAAATCTCCGGCATGCAAAGCCTGCTGAATATCCTGTGTCTTCATTTCCGTGACACGAATATCCAGTTCGGGATATTTTTCCATTAGTTGAGGAAAAAAGCGAGGAAGCAGATAGGGAGCGATAGTAGGTAATACCCCCAAGCGGAATACGCCTGACAATGACTGTTTATCTTCACTGATTATTTCTTTCACTTGAGCTGCCTGCGCCAGAATCACGCGAGCCTGGTCTATCACTTTCTGCCCGATGGGTGTCGGACAAACGGGTTGCACTGTCCTATCGAACAACTTTACTCCCAATTCATCTTCCAGCTTCTGAATCATGGCACTCAAAGTGGGTTGCGTCACACGACAATATTCAGCTGCCCGTGCGAAATGCCTGAACTGGTCTACAGCCAGTATATACTCTAATTGTTGTATCGTCATCTATCAAATCTTATTAAGTTATAGATTTCATCTATGCAAAGATAGAAATTTTCAGTTTGACAGCAAGCATTTTACGCCTTATCTTTGCAGTACAGAAAAAAAGAGAACAAGTATAAATCATTAAAAATAGAAGAATATGAAAACTTTAGAATTTATCAAATTGAACGAATCGGGAGCAAACAACGTAGTAGCATCTTTGCAACAACTATTAGCAGACTTCCAAGTGTATTACACCAATCTTCGCGGTTTCCACTGGAATATCAAGGGACATAATTTCTTTGTACTCCACAGTCAATTCGAAAAGATGTATGATGACACGGCTGAAAAGGTGGATGAAATCGCAGAACGTATCTTGATGCTGGGTGGTACTCCTGCCAATAAATTCAGCGATTATCTAAAAGTAGCAAATGTGAATGAAGTGGATAAGGTAAGCAACGGAGACGAAGCATTGAATAATATCCTTCAGTCTATCAGCTATCTGATTGGTGAAGAACGTAAGATCTTATCTATCGCTTCTCAAGCCGGAGACGAAGTAACCGTTTCGATGATGAGCGATTATCTGAAAGAACAGGAAAAATTGGTTTGGATGTTGGTTGCTTATAGTAGCAAGTAATTGAAATAAAAGGTTTAGGTTTTAGGTGAGAAAGAGAGGATATTTCCGCAAAAGGAATATTCTCTCTTTTTTATTAAGAGAAAACGAAACAGGAAATCTCTTAATATAGATATTAATAAAAATTACTCCACTAAAATAACATTCTGCAACCTAATATCATTAGAAGCGGCACCAATCATAAGATGGAAATTTCCAGACTCTACTACTTTCTTCAAAGTATAGTTAACCAAGAAAAAGTCCTCCTCTGTCAAAACAAAAGTAACTTTTTTCTCTTCTCTTTTTTTCAAATGGAAACGTTCAAAATGTTTCAACTGTTTCATCGGCTGAACAACTGATGCATATTCATCTCTCATATAAAGTTGTGATACTTCTTCGCCATCATACTTCCCTGTATTCTTTACTTTAAATGAGACTTCAAAACAACGAGCAGATTTCTGCACTACCTGCAAATCAGAATATTCAAAAGTGGTATAACTCATCCCATAACCAAAGCTATATAACGGAGAAGATGACACTTCCACATAATCATGATTCCGAGGAGCTTTCTGATTATAATAAACCGGAATCTGACCTACAGAACGCGGAACGGAGATTGGCAAACGTCCAGAAGGATTATAATCTCCAAAGAGAACATCCGCTATGGCATTTCCACCCTCCTGCCCCGGATAGTAAGCAGTCAGTAGTGCATCAGCATATTCCGAAGCCCAATTCTTTTCTAAAGGACGACCTTCAATATAAACGACAATCAAAGGCTTACCTGTCTTTTGCAAAGATTCCAATAGTTCTTGTTGTCTACCAAGTAAGGATAAACTGGCACGGTCAAATCCTTCTCCACACTCCATATCACTTACACTACCCTCTTCAGCTACAGCCGCACCTGTTTCTTTATAGCTCGTTTTAAAATCACGGGCACTGGAACCACCCACAACCACAATTACAACTTCGGAGCGACGGGCAGCTTCAATTGCTTGTTCTATCTCATTCACTGTAGTATCACGAATAGCACAGCCTCGTACATATTCCACACGAGAAGGAGATAATTTTGTTATAATTCCATCAAGAACAGTTTTCACATTACTATCTTCCTGCGGAGCTGTATAGTCCCCTAACATATTATATCGATTGTCAGCATTAGGGCCAATTACCGCCACCTTATTTATCGTCTTGCTTAAAGGAAGAATTGAATTCTCATTTTTGAGAAGTGTTATGGAAGACTGTGCAATTTTACGTGCCAGTTCGATATGTTCTTTACGGCGTACTGTTTTAGCAGCAATTTTCGGATCCATATAAGGATGCTCAAACAAGCCCATCTCAAACTTCATCCGTAACACCCGGCAGACAGCCGTATCAATCACAGCCTTATCCATTTGTCCGGATTGAACTGCATGACAAAGGTTGGTATAAGCATCCCCACCCAAGTCAACATCAACGCCAGCCATTACAGATTGTATGGCTGCATTCTCTTTGGTTGGAGCAACAAAGTGGCTTTCGTGAATCCCTTCAATACTATATAAATCGGAAACTACAAAGCCGCGAAACTTCCATTCATTACGCAAGAGTTTAGTCAGCAAATAATGGTTCGACGTACAAGGTATCCCATCTATCGAATTGTATGAAGTCATTACAGACAATGCCCCTGCATCTATTGCCTTACGAAAAGGAGGAAGAAAATTCTGATGCAAATCACGAATACCCACTGAAGCATAATTACCATTCTGTCCACCCTCCGGCACAGCGTATGCCAGAAAATGTTTCAAGGTAGCTATGGTAGCGTATTTTTGTGATAGATTACCTCCACCTAAACCGTCAACCATAGACGCCCCTAAAATACCGCTTAATACCGGATCTTCCCCAAATGTTTCTTCCACGCGGGACCAACGGGGATCACGGGTCAGATCAAGTACGGGACCGTAACTAATATGCCCACCTTGGGAACGAATTTCTTTAGCGATAACTTGACCAACTTCTTTTACTAACTCCGGTGACCAGGTAGCTGCCATTCCGATACCCGTAGGAAAAACAGTAGCACCAATTGCCATGTGCCCATGAGGGGCTTCTTCTGCTAAAAACATCGGAATTCCCAGACGGGTATTCTCCATCACATACTTTTGTAATGCATTTCCTGCCTTTGCAGCCAGTTCCGGATTAAGTCCATTTGCTATAGTTTTCTTTGTCCAAGGATCGGCACGATAAGTTGCCCAAAGCATTCCTACATTCCTTTCTTTGATTAATTGCTTGAACTTTTCGGAAGGATGAACTTCACTACCATGGATTTCATACATTTCCCAACCTAAAGGACAAAGTAACTGACCGACCTTTTCTTCTAAAGTCATGCGGGAAAGTAAATCTGAAAGTCTTATATCTATCGACAAACAGCGATCTTTGTAAGCAGGTAACGAGGGAGAGGATTGAGTAAACCCCAAAGTACATACCATCTGTACTATCACCAAGATATACAATCGTTTTATCATAATGTTATATGCAGTAAAATGACTCAATTAATTTATAGTGTATTTCTAATCTTTCAAATAGAGATATTCAATCCTACTTACCTATTTCTCCTTCAAATATAACTGTATGTACAGGTTGATGAGCATCATTTGTTATCAACTTGACCTTTGCATCCAATAGATGGTTTGAAGATGATACATTTAATTCAAACAGAACCTCCAGACACTCATTTTGCTTCAAAACCTTTTCACCCCGGATATTAGTAGAAACAAATTCCGGACATTCTATCTTGCGGATAATAAGAGGATTCGCCCCTTCATTAGTAACTTTTACTTTTCGCTGAATATGCTTTTTTAATGAGATATTCCCCAAATTAAAATAAGATTGTGAACATTTCATCCGGGGAGCAGTTGCCGTGCTTACTTTTCTCATATCATCAATCACTGTACCAAAGATTTGTATAGGAGAACTGTGTACGGAATTGGCACTAATAATAATCTTATCTTTAAATGTACCGTAAAAGCCTTTTAAAGGAGAAGCTGTTATTTTTATAGTCGCATAAGATCGACCTTGAAGAGATGATGGCATAGAAATCGACAAACATCCGCTCTTATCCAACAGCGAGTATGACAACCTGACCATTTTATCCGATCGGTTATAGATTCTAATTTCCAATTGTTTTGGCCTCCCATTATGTTGTAACAGATCATAAGATAGAGTCATTCGGTCTGCCAGAATATCTGATGATAAAGAATAAGGATATTCATCCTCTATACGATTCATTGTATTTATCGTGCCTTTTACCCAAAGAGTATTGACACTTTGCCCTGAATTAGAAACAACCCTTATACTCTTAGAGAAAAAGTTTGTTCGCCCTTTAGGATCGAAAGTTACGGTAATAGTGCCTGTATGCCCTGGTTTTACAGGTTGTTTACTATAAACAGAAATGGCACACCCACAAGTTGAAATCACTTCTTCAATCACAACCGGAGAAGTATGCATATTAGTAAAATGAAAAGTATGACTCACTTTGCCTCCTACTTCCTGAATATTACCAAAATTCCAAGTAGTAGTATCAAAACGCAATACAGCTCTTCCCTGTTGTTGCGCACATACGCCAACAATAGAGCACAGTAAAACGATCAAAGCTGACATAAAACGTTTCATCATCATTTCTTTAAGTTAATATTGGGAGCTACGTAAAAACACAATAACTCCCAATATAAAATCACATTTTAATTATCTTGAGGCAAATCATTGAATTCTGCATTCCAAATGATATTTGCCGAAGCCGGGAAAGTTAAATCACGCCCATTGCCCGAACTGTCCTTCAATGTATTTCCTTCTCCTTCATCCAATTTCCAATAGCCATATAAGTCCGAAGAAGATGGAGAAGCTATTGTACGCAAGTTAGCTTTTACTTCTTCCGCTGTCAGACACTTCTTCCACATACGAATATCAGAAATCAGACCATCAAAATACATACTTGAACTTGTATTACCAAACTGAATACCAGTCAACGTATATCCCACCTTGAATCTTTGAGAAGAGGATGGTCCCCAACGTTTAGTAGGTTTTGCAGAAGCAACTTCCTCACCGTTAATATATAAACGATAAGCAACCTCAGTATTCTGGCCCGTTTTCGTTCCGTCACAAGTAATAGTCAACCTAACCCATTGATTAGCCGGCAACGTTATATTTTGATTAGCCAATGTCAAGTCACATTGACGATTACCAATATTAGACGCTCCCGTTGCACCAGTTACACGTAGTTCACAACCACTAAAAACCTCATTATTATTGTTGGTATCCTTACCACGCCATGTACCTATATAATTAGTTCCACTGTGCCAATTATATGGATATACAAGCATTTCAAACGTATGTGTATTATCTTCAATCGTAACTACTTCATCATTTGCGAAACTTAACGTACGATACATATCCGTTGAATAAGAACTCATATTCAATCCCGGTATATAATCCAATTCCCCATTAATGCTAATCGTAAAATAAGAAACAGAACGAGTGTCCGTTACAAATTGTCCTACACACGTTTCATCTATTGTTGCAACAATAGGAAGCAAATATTCTTCACCTTCCACCAAACCGAACAATGATGAAAACTTAACTGATAAGGAATTGGATTCTTGCTGTCCTGCCTTCACTATCGCATTTTTAGCTTGCAACTCATAGACAAAAGCGGGCATCATCTTATAAGACGTGTTATTTGCAGCGTTATAAGCCTCTACCATACTTTCGTCCACGGCAATGTCACACAATAAAGTAGTAGCAGCAGGTTTATCCAGTTTGATAGTATAATCATAGACATAGCTTCCTGCATCCAGTATCTCCCTATAATCAATAGAAACAGGTCCTGCCTCCGACTGTGGCATCTCTATTGTCGGCAATTCAATAAAATCATTGTCATCATCCGAACAAGATGTGAATCCTACTCCTCCCAATAAAACAAGCAAAAGGAGAGTTAATCTATTTATATTGTTTTTCATTATCATACAGTCTATTCATTTATTATTACCTTATTCAAGACATTTATTCGTATCATCATAAGTCCAGTCAATCGTGATTCCATTCTTATAACTAATATCACGCTTTGACGGAGATAAATCATAGAAAGTAGTTCCTTCTCCTTCATTCATTCTCCAATAAGACACAAGCCCATTGGTAGAAGGGTCTACCCCACATACATTTGCTTTAATTTCACGAGCAGACAAAGGACGAGTCCAAAGACGCATCTCACTCAAACGACCATAAAACAATTGTGAAGATTGATAACCTTTTGAAGGCATACCGATCTGTACTCCATAAAGCGCATATTCATACGGAGCAACTGTCATTGAGTTATCTTTCTCTCCATTGATATACAATGTCAACGTACTGCCGTCATTTACCAAGGCAACAGCATACCAGGTATTTAAAGCAAAGCGAGTATTCGATGACATTTTACCCTGTTTAGTTGTTACATGCAACTGGTTCGGTTCATCCGTTCCTTCACCAAAACGAAGCAGGTTCTGGTCACATTTAAAGCCTCCATCATCAATCGCTCCCCCTTCTACAGATGCTTCACTACCTCCAAATGAGCAAACACGGGTAGTACCGGAAGCTCCGGAAGAACGGAATTTAGTGGCGTAAATCTTCACTTCCCATGTATAAGTAGGCAAAGAAGGAATAGGATCCGGAAGCAAAAATTGATAAGCCATAGAAGCCTGTCCTACATACGGAGCATGGAAACGCAATGTTCGAGATACTTTCAGGAAAATAGTACGCCCTGCTTCTATAATATCCAAATCTCCCGTCGCACTTTTTATGGTAACCGGTATCAAATAAACACGTCCCGGAACAAATTCCGAATCATCGGCAATTGAAAGAGAGGCAGCAGAAGAAATTGCCTGTCCTGCTGAAATAGTAACCTCCGGATTTTCAAATGTATATGATTTATCCGGAATGGGATAATAATTGGTTCCCATTTCCTCATTATAAGTATCAACCAGACTTGCATCAACAGCCAGATTCACCTGAATATCCGATTCAACGCGAGAAGTTGAAGTCACAGAAACAGCATACGCAGATGGAAATCCATCAATGGCGAACTTTACCAATCTATCCGAAGATGTTCCGGTCATTAACAACCCGTCACCTTTTTGAGCGGCTTCCTGGCATCCCAGCAGCATAAAAGAAGCTATTCCTATCAAAGCAGCTCCCCATATCTTTTTTATATTATTCAATGTTTTCATACCTTGCATACAAATTTAAAATTCATCCATTTTCTTCTTCCGTTTCTTGTTTAGTAGACTGTTGTACAGGCTTTCCGGCAGGATTTTGTTCCTGAATACCACGCCGAAGGCTATAATAAGGAATAGCGGCTTTCTCTTTATCACCTATAGCCTGATTAGCAGGACGAGTGGTATTGTATTCATATTCAAAATAATATCCACCGAATCCGCCTTTTCGTCCTTGTGTAGGATTCCAGCGTGCCATACCTATTACAGAATAGATTGGATTGCCCCATGAATCTACTTTATTTCCATCGGCTTCCGTAAATTCGACTCCACCATTCTGCCAGTACCATCCCATTTGTTCCGTAGCAACGAATTTTTCAGGAGGACACCAGCTGCTAAGCTGGTCAAATTTAGATTGCAAACTTTGAGCACTACCGGTGGTGTAACATTGTCGTACAAAATAATCGACATAAGGTTCTGTTTCCTTAGGAGGCAGCTGATTATAGAAGTCAACAATTAATAATTTGCCTGTACCCGATTGAGGACCGAAATAATTTCCCAATACCTTTATAAACTTTGTAAAGTTATCATTTTGCAACCAGTCGCCTTCCGGTTCGTAGTCCAAGTCCAAACCATCCAGATCATTACGCAACACACATCTCGCAAGATGCAAAGCATAAGCCTCGATACCTGCGTCGGTTTTAGGAAACTCCGTACTTCCAATACGGCAAATCGTACACATCACAACGCGAGTCCCCTTTACTGTACGGATATAATTCATTTCCTCATAAGCAGTCGGCAAATAACGCTCGTTATAATAACTCGTTTCTACATAAGCCGGATTGTTGGAAGGAATACCTGACCACAGACTGACAATGTCCAGACTATCCGGCAGACCAGTGAAATGAAGCCCCTGCGAAGGAGATGCTTCTGAAGTATAACCGGCATACCAGCCGAAACAAATAGCATGATCTGTTTTCTTATATTCACGCAGGTTCTGATAATATTCTTCATTATAAGTATTAGCTGCCTGTATAACTTCCGGTTCAATATCCGTATCACAACCACTCACAACAAATGTCAAGAGATAGGTGAACAAAAAATATACATAATTTCTTTTCATATTCTGCATTATTTAAGTAACCAATTATTTATTAGGCACATCCCACCACAATCTGACACCCGGGTTATCTACGCCACCTAAAAGTGTGATGCCTTTATCCAACTCTGTTCTATTCGTATTATATTCCGATTCCGGATAAGGTAATCTGCGGATTTGTATATTTGTGTCTACAGAACCTCCGGAACTTTCGTTCACAACAACCGGAAATACTTTCGGATAACCGGTACGGCGGAACTCTGTCCATGCCTCTTGTCCCACCGGATAAAGAGCAATGTACTTTTGAGTAATGATTTGTTCCAGATTTGTTTTAAAATCTCCCGATTCATCCCAAGCGATAGAAACAGTCCCCAAAGCATCCATGGAATGAGATGATGTCACCGGATCCTCATAATTGGCAGGCACATATCCACCCGCCGCAGTTCTTGTCAGATACGCGTCAGCTCCTGATACACCATGTTCATCAAATGACATTCTTATTCCATCTTCATAATACTTTTTAGCATCGGCATTCGTTCCCCAACGCAAAGCATATTCCGCCAACAAGAAATATGATTCAGATGAACGCATCCACACTACATTGGAAGTAGCGGTTGCCTGTGGTTCGGCAAAGATTCCTGTTATATATTTATCCTTACTTACGTCCTTTGACATTCCGGCTCTTATACCCCGATATTTTCCACCCGTACCTGCCTCGAAGTAAGCAGAAAGTCGTGGATCCTGATAACCATTCATGTATGAATCCAGCGTCGCTCCCATACAAATATCATCCCATCCTTTCAGAATATACAGAGGACTTTCATAAGTCGCTATCGGAGTAATATGCTGAAGTTCTGCTAAATCAGACTTCACATTCATCAATCCATAACTATTGCCAATAGCCAGTTGGGCTTCACTTTTTGCCTTTGTTTCATCCACATAGGCAAGATGCAATGCAAGACGCAAACGAAGTGAATTGGCAAACTTTATCCAAGATGTAACATCACCGTTGAACACACAATCCCATGATGACAAAACTTTACTTCCGGATGCAGCATAACTATCCAAGTTATTGATAGCTCCATCCAATTCTTCAAAGAATCTGTAATAAACATCCTTTTGCGAATCATAAGGCACTTCTTTTGAAACTCCAAAATTCAAATAAGGAATAGGGCCATAGGTATCTGTCACACGATGCATTGCCGCTACTTTCAGAATTTGTGCCATAGAAAACCGGGGATCTTCGTCATTGTTAATCGCTTTTCTTATTTCACGCCAGGCATTCATAGTCGTCAGGTAATTGGTAGTGAACATATCACCATACCAACTTCTTTTATCCCAATTGTAACGACCGGCAGAATTGATACTGGGAGCAGGAAAACCAAAATAGCCGACATAACCATCTCCACCCATCACTTCCACAGTCTGATATCTGTCCGAACCGATATTAAGTCCCGGTTGTGCTACCACCAGTACGTTCTGCTCCATCTGTAAAAGAAGAGAACCAGTTCTCACATTATCCCAATCCGTCATCTCATCGGTTGCTTCATTAGGATTGGTATTGTACTCCAAAAAATTCTTTGTACAACCTACATTTATCATGATTACTCCAAGGAGTAAGTAGTAGTTCCTTACTTTAAAAAACTTACGTATGTTCATCATTATTTTTTTTAAAGGTTATCCAATTAGAAAGAAATCTTTGCAGAAAATCCCATCGATCTCAAACTCGGTTGCATGAAATAGTCCATACCCTGGTTATAAGTACCTGTACTTGCAGTAGATTCCGGGTCAAATGGAGCCTTACAATATAGCATCCATAAATTACGTCCTACAAAGGACACATTCAATCCAGAAATCCATTTACACCATTTATTGATCGGAATATCATATCCCAATGTCAATTCTCCCAAACGAACATTCGTCATACTATATACATACATAGAACCTACATAACCTGTACCATTAGCTCCGATAGTCTGATACCATGTCTGGGCATCAATCATCTGGCCGTTTACTTTCACGCCACCATTATCCCGCGCTTCTGCCGATGTCTTAGACACTCCATAATAGTCCATTACAGCTTGAGTGGCAGAAACTCCGATACCACCTACACGGGCATTCAACATAAATCCGAGACTGATTCCTTTCCAATTAAATTCATTTCTCCAGCTAAGAGTATATTTCGGATTGGTATTACCAGCATAGACATAATTATTCTTATCTGTTTCCAATGTACCCGTCATTGAATTCATCCAGATATGTCCATGCTCATCAGTTCTCATTGTATTCACATATACATCTCCCATAGAGCCCCCTACTGTTAGCCGCTGTTTGGCACCGCCTAACGAATAGACATCCATTTCGTCCAGATGTACTGTCACTCCCAACTCTTCATTTGTATATTCAGGGAGTAATTGGTCAATGCGGTTTCTGTTGAGCGACCATAGTAAAGTTGTTTTCCAATCTACAGGCCCTATATTCTGTTTAAAGCCAAGAGCTAACTCAATACCTTTATTCGTTACTTTACCTGCATTTACATATAATTTAGAATATCCGGTTGTTGTAGAAATTTCCGGACTGAAGAGCTGATTCTCCGTATATGTCTTATAAGCTGTCACGTCCAGTGTCAGTTTATTATCAAACAGACCTAAATTAAATCCTCCTTCCCATGAATGAGTTCTCTCCGGTTTAAGGTCTTTTATCGGGAAATAAGAAGTGGTATTCAACCCTCCCAACACTGCGTAAGTAGTGATAGCCCTGAATCTTTCCGGTGCATTACCCACCTCACTATATGAAAGGCGGACCTTTGCATAAGAAAGAATGTTAGATTTCATTGTAAACATATTAGTCAGAATCGCTGAAGCACCGATAGAAGGATATAATATGGAAGAATGGTTTGTTCCTGCCAAAGCAGATATCCAGTCATTACGTAACGAACCATCTACATAAACCATGCCCTTATATCCTAATGAGAATGTTCCGAATAAAGAATTGGTACGGTCGTGATAGTTCGTATTTTTATAGGTTAATTTACCGGAAACGTTCGCATTGTTAGAAGTAAACAGATTAGGAATGGTCAGCAATCCGCCGCCAAAATTAAGTTCCTTATAATCCAAATCCAATAAACTGGCACCTAAAGATGCTGTCAGATTCCATGTGTCGTGATAGAAATATTTATTGATATTCAACATGGCATCCGCATATATCTGACTGGTATTCTTGTTCGATTGCACGTATGCTCCTTTATCCGAGTTTTCAGCAATCACATTCAAAGTGGAAGCATACATTTTCTTTTCCGAGTTGATAGTTTCCTTATCCAGTTTCACGCGTCCGGAAACATTCAACCAATCTGTTATCGTATATTTTAGTGAACCGCTTGCCAGAAAACGGTCTTTCTTGTTGGTATACATATTCCGGTTCGTAATCCAGTAAGGATTCTGCATGGATAATCCATTTTCTTTCAATGGCCAGAACTGTGTTTTTATGTTACGGTCTACATCATATCGTTCATAATACTGATATTTCGAGAAATCATCACCGCGCGGAAATAAATAAACGGGAACCAATGGATTGGCATACTCTCCTTGCGACAACATATTCTGTTCCTTTACATTAGAATACATAAAACTTAAATCCATCGTCAGTTTATCATTCAGCATAGAGGTCGTGTTACGAACAGAGAAATTATATCTGTCCAAGTCATTATTCTGAATGATACCCCGGGCATTCACAGCACCTACGGATACATAGGTTTGATTTTTTTGTGTCCCTGTAGTCAGACTTACAGTGTTTGCTACATTGTAACCTGTCTGAAAAAAATCTTTAACTTCATAATCGGTAGGAGATGACAATTTAGATGCCCAACTATACCACTCTCCAGTTTCCGAACCATACGTATTCTGGAATTCCGGCAATCGGAATGGTGAATAGAAAGTTGAATTATTACTGTAAGTCAATCTGGTTTTATCTACAGCTCCTTTCTTCGTTGTGATAAGTACCACACCATTGGCAGCAGCCGAACCGTATAGTGCAGCGGCGGCCGATCCGCTAAGTACTGAAATTGATTCTATATCATCAGCGTTGAAGTTAGCCAATCCGTCACCGGATTGTCCGGCACCCGTATACTGATCGTCGGGTTGTTCACCTGATATATTAGCCAAAGGAACTCCATCTACTACATATAGAGCGTTGTTATTACCTGATATAGACTTCGTACCACGCATTACCACACGGGCACCGCCTCCAATACCGGATGAACTTGCATTGATATTCACACCCGCCACCTTACCGGCAAGACTGCTCATCACATTCATATCTTTCGCCTTTGCCACTTCGTCGCCGCCAATCTGCTGCACATTGTATGTCAAAGACTTGGTTTCGCGTTTAATGCCCAAAGCCGTTACAACAACCTCATTCAAGACTTTTGCATCTTCCGTCATCACAATGGAAAGCGATTTATTATCTGTAACCTTCACCTCTTGAGAAGCATATCCAATATAAGAGATCTCCAATACCGCTCCCTTTTTAGCTTGAATCTGAAAGTTTCCGTCGAAATCTGTAATAGCACCGGTAGTTGTCCCTTTTACTTTCACATTCACTCCGATCAAAGGTTCTCCTTTTGTATCTTTCACTGTACCTTTTACCTGAATAGTCGGATCTTGCTCTGTTACATTCAATTTATTGGTAGACAAGATAATCTGCTTATCAACCACTGTATAAGTAATGTTGGTTCCTTTAAATACCTCATCAAGAATATCCAGGATCTTACCTGAATTGTTTCTCACAGAAACAATACGATTCTTCTGAATTGTTTTATCATTATAAAGGAAAACATAGTCGGACGTCTCCTCTATTTTATTCAGTACCTGTTCTACAGATACATTGTTCATTGAAATGGCAACCCGCGTTCGCTGGGCATAGCCATCTTCGGCAGAAAGTTGTAATACTACTGCGAAAAGTAGTGCTAGACTAATCCTCATAACTAAAGGAAGTTTTAGATTTAAAGCATATTTAGGACATAATGCTGTAAATGAATGATTTTTTTTCATACATTTGTGGCTAACTAAAGTTTATTACTAAATGAACTATGGTTTGATTCCGGCTAGTGTTTGCGAGACCTTGTACCGTGAATCTGGAAAATTCGGAGGAAGACAGCTGTTGGTAGCAGCTTTCTTCCTTTCTTTTATTCTCTTGTGTTATTCCATGGGCTTTTATTTTAAGGGTTACTACTCTAATATAAATCTACTCTAATTTTAGTCTTTGATAATGTATCATCTGCCTGTTGTTGCGGTTCTTCAATTTTCCATTTTAAATCGGCAGACCTGGCCAGATAATCCAATATCTGCGACAGAGTTTCAGTCCGGAAAGTAGCCCGGTACTTATATTCTTTTCCAGACCTATTGTTAAACTGAATTTCTACATTGAAATGTCGTTCCAGACGCTTCAGGATTTCTTCTAATGAAGCATTTCTGAAAATTAGTTTTCCATCTTTCCAAGCTATCTTTCCATAGACATCCACTTTATTTTTTTTCGACTTTTGACTCTGTTTGTCGTAAAGCAACTGTTCTCCAGGAGCCAATACGATTGTTTCCTGATCGGGGGTTATCACATTTACCTTACCCTTTTCCAATACTGTTTCTATATAATTATCATCCTCATAAGCAGCTACATTAAATTTGGTACCATAAACATATACGCTCAAGCCATTCGGAGTATTTACATAGAAAGGACGATCTTTGTCTGCCTGCACTTCGAAATATGCCTCACCCTTCAGTTCTACCAACCGGTTGTCTTTCTTGAAAGTGGTAGGATAACGCAATGTACTACCTGCATTCAACCATACTACAGAATGATCCGGAAGTTCATAACGTATGACAGAACCGGTAGCGGTTACCACCTCTGCATATTTCTCGTCGGTTTCTGTTCCACTAAAATATAAATATCCCAAAACCAGAGAAGAGAGAAATAAAGGTATAGTCAGAAATGCTGCATAACGCATCAGTTGATTATACATGTTCTTTCTTCTATTAGTTTTTATTTTGGTTTGTGCTTGATAATAGGCACCCAATACATCAATGGATTCCATTTCTTTAATATCATCTCCCAATGCTTGTGCTTTACGGAGCAATGATTCCGGACTCATATTTTCCATATTTTCTTTCAAAATCTTATCTTTTAATTGTAATTACACTTATAATACAACTGAAGTAATTGGAAAAGGACAGCAAAAACAAACTTTTTTTATTTTATTTTTCGAGCCATGCCAAATTGAAGCGGTAATGCAATCGGCTACTAAGGATATGAACCACATTATCAGGAGTTTGTGTTCCTGCAAGATAGCCACGTGGTTCAGCATGATTTTCATCCATTTCGAAATATCCCGTCCATGCTCCACCGTTTAAAAAACGATATTCACCGTCCGTCAGTAGTTTTCTTACCGGCCATGTTTTTCCCTCATCGTAGGAAAGAGCCGCATACATGCCATATCCTTTCTTCACATTTCCATTTTTATCCTTAAATTCCAGACCACGTTCTTCCAAAGGCGTACGTTGCGGATGGTCTGTGAAAGAAACCAATAGCAAAGGTCCTTCATTCAGTCTCATTAAAACAAGACGCTGACCTCCGTCAATAGGAGGGAGTTCGCTTGCTACATATTTCCAGGTCTTTCCCATATCATCTGATATGCTCATTGGCATTCGGAGCTTTCCTTCTTTATTCCGTATGCTATTACCACGCCCCATAGCCATCAAACTTCCGTTCCCTAATTGTACAATTCCCGCATGGATACCTGCGATTGTACTTCCCGTTCCTCCTTCTTTGAAATCCGGCAAAGGAGCGCCATCCCAAGGATCGCACCATGTTTTTCCTCCATCTTTACTGATTTGAACAGCTGCCCCGTCATGACTGCCGGGACCCGCATCACAGGCTTGAACCAGCCATCCCTCACGTGTGCGAATCGTACCAGCTATTACCTGATGACGTTTGGTATGTTCGGGAGCTATCAGTTTAGGAGTGCTCCATGAAGCACCGTTATCTGTGCTGGTACGTAGTACCATTGCGAGATTCTGCCAGTCTCCCGATGCTTCCACTCCATTGATATGATACAATTTTCCTTTCCCGTCATTGAGCAAAGCGCTTCCTGTCATATTCCGATCCGGAACTTTAAAGAATAAAGAAGCCACATCCCAATCAGTGTGCCCGGCACGCAAGCGGGAACCGAGTACTACCATCCCTCTCCCATTCTCTTCATTTGCAGAAAACCATATTGCCAGCAAATCTCCATTATCACACCACGTAACTGCAGGCTGATGATTATGCAGATAAAATGGGGTATTCGAATCACATACCGGACGTACCACAAATGGTATCGGAGGCAAAAACATCGGTGTGATAGCAGATACTTTTTTCCATTTTATAGATGTATTTTCTACAGATTTCTGATTGAACGGGACAGGGGCAGATGTTCCCGATACATTCAAACGAGTATCTGCTTCCACAATTCTAAATCCGGTTTGGGAATGTTTATCTTCCGGGAGCATAGCCAGTCGATTGGCACTTCGCAAGTATTTCTCCGGGGTGTGATGACTCCCTCCTCTAGTGACCCGAAACTCTCCTGCCAATGGTCCTGCCGGGTCTTTCTGCTTTTCTGCGGAATAAGAAGCATACCAATCCAAGCACCATTCTTCCACATTTCCATGCACATCATAAAGCCCGAATGTATTAGGAGGAGTCTGAGCTACTTTTAAAGATACCGGATCAAAGTCACGAACCACTTTTTGATTCCGATGATAAACTGCAGGTAACCCGTCTCCTGTAGAAAATAGTGTGTATGTGCCTGCCCGACAAGCATATTCCCATTCCGCTTCTGTTGGCAAACGATAGTTTTTGCCTTCTTTCCGGCTAAGCCATTCACAAAAGGCAACAGCATCGGAATAACTCACATTGACGACTGCTTCATCATCTTCCAGCGAAACACCGTTTTTTCCTCGTAATGCCCGATGTTCCGGACGGAATGACTCATATTGCGCATTCGTTATTTCAGTGATTCCCATACGAAACGGGCGAGAGATTACTACCTGATGGATAGGAGCCTCATCAAAATCTTCGCCTAATCCGTCACTTCCCATATAAAAACTTCCGGCAGGTATTTCAACCATCGGAATAAAAGACTTGGAAACTTCTTGAGGATGTATTGGCAAACAAAAGGTTATAGCCAATAAAAAAAACTTGTTTTTCATATTTTAATCCTGTTTATATATTATACAATCAACCTATATACAAAAGGACAGTCTTATCTGATTATTTTCCATTCATTAGGGGTGAAAGCAAAAAAAAGAATCGAAAATTAGGCTCTGATAATTATCTTATTATATATTTGCAACGAAATGAAAAACTACAGAACCTCAAAATAATGAAAATATCTTTTTCTAAACAGACTAAAGAACGGGCTTTCAAACAACTTTATGAGGAGTATTATGCCCCATTTTGTTTGTATGCAAAAAGGTTTGTTGATGATAAAGAAACACGTGAAGACATCGTTTCGGATGTATTCACCTCATTATGGGATAAACTGGATACTGATTCTTTTGATCTTCAATCGAACACCGCATTAGCTTACATCAAAATGTGCGTAAAAAATAGCTGCCTGAATTTCCTGAAACATCAGGAATATGAATGGAGCTATGCGGAAAATATACAGAAGAAAGCTCCTGTCTATGAAACAGAACCGGATAGTATATATACTCTTGATGAGCTATACAGAATGTTGTATGAGACATTAAACAAACTTCCCGAAAACTATCGAACGGTCTTTATTAAAAGTTTCTTTGAAGGCAAAACTCATACAGAGATTGCAGAAGAGATGAATCTTAGCGTGAAGTCTATCAATCGATATAAACAAAAAACGATGGAACTTTTACGTAATGAATTAAAGGAGTATATGCCACTATTACTCTTGTTATTTCTTCGTGCATAATCTACATCCTCATGTTCTCTTCCTGGTATATGCCTTTCTTTTGAAAAACAGTCGTACTCTATATATGTATTAGTCCTGTTGTTTATATCACTCTGCTTAATAGTTAGCAGGGGCTTACTTGTGTGGACAGATAAGCTATCAGTTGTGAACAAATCCGTTTACGGTTGTAAACAGATTTGTTCACATGGGTGAGCCCTTGTAAAACATTAGAGCTTAACAAAAGAATACCTAAGTATCAATGTATGATATATAGGGAAATATAGTATAAATTAGCTGGGAGCAAGACGAGCCAGGGTGAGGGTAAAAAGTTACCCTCACCCTGGCCTCACCTCTACCCTCACACTTGAAACACCGATGAATAAAGGGATTGAATCAAGGTGTGAGGGTGTGAGGGTAAAACGTCATCAACATTTGTTTGGCTAAGATGCGACACTCTGCCCGGTTTATTTTTCCGTTCTCTGTTTGCGGAATGGATTCTATTGTCAATATATGCTTGGGACGATAATAAGGTTCCAGTATTTCATGTAGTTTATTTCCGATTTCTTCTGTGTCGGGCTGATCTGCCAATAATAAAGTGACAGCCTGCCCTAAGCGCTGATCCGGAACTGAAGTAATGACAAAGGACACAGGAATAAACGGGCGGAGCAACTTCTCCATCTCCTCTGCTTGAATCTTAATTCCTCCACTGTTAATCACATTGTCTTTCCGGCCTAGAATCATAAAACTTCCATCGGGATAGATACGTGCAATGTCATTGGTCTGCAATGTTTCGTCACATACCAAAGGGGCATCAATGATTAATGTATTCTCTGCGGATAAAGACAATTTTACTGAAGGAAATGGATAATAATGTTCTGAAGCCGATGCTCCGTTCAGACGACGAAGGGCAATATGCGACAAAGTTTCAGTCATGCCATAAGTGGAGTAAACGGCAGTCGGAAGATGGTTTATCTCC
Organism: Bacteroides sp. AF32-8BH; assembly: GCF_003435205.1. Classification (NCBI taxonomy): domain Bacteria; kingdom Pseudomonadati; phylum Bacteroidota; class Bacteroidia; order Bacteroidales; family Bacteroidaceae; genus Bacteroides; species Bacteroides sp. AF32-8BH. The sequence continues at coordinate 86,631 of NZ_QVLZ01000018.1, forward strand.
GTTTCCAGAGCCTCATCAACGGCTCCGCCTCCTATAATCAGAATATCCGTTTGTTTTAATCGCTCTTTTTCTTCGGGAACCTGCAACGTGTTATAAACTTGCAATGGGACCATTGCTGCAAATCTCAAAGGTTCTTTCATATCCGCCAACGGATGACCGGAAGCAGGACGAACAATCAGGTTCAAACCTGCAACCAATGAACGTACGACCACCATCATCGCACCAATATAACGAAGATTCATGCATAATAATGCCGACTCACCTTTCTTCAAATTCAGAAATTCACAAGTCAGACGCGCACTTTGCATCATTTGATCCTTGCGTACCATCAGTTCTTTAGGTATACCCGTGGAGCCCGATGTATGAACTGTAATAACAGGAGAATCATTAAACCATTCGTTCAGGAAAAGATATAAATCCCAATAAGCAGAAGAATGAGCTTCTGCTCCTCCTGCTATCAGTTGGCTTATATCTTCAAAAGTGTATTCTTTTCCTTCCAGTAGCAAGCGCTGTTGTTGTCGATCAAATATCATCAGAATATCCTTTAAATACCACTAAATACTATCATTTACAAAACCACAGGCAATCTTTTCTGATTTCAAGAGGCACTTCTATATTGTCAGTAAAGAGCATACCCGTTCCCAATCCTTGTGGCAACGGATTATTGAATGTTGCACACCAATGGGCGATAGCGTTCAAACCAATGTTGGACTCCAAAGCGGAAGTGATCCACCAGCCGATATGTTGCTTTTCCGCTTCCATAATCCATTCATCCCCTCCGCATATTCCTCCGTGGAGAGATGGTTTAATGATGATATATTGCGGACGGATGGTTGCCAGCAGTTTCTTTTTTTCTTCCAGCATGTTGCATCCTATCAGCTCTTCATCCAATGCTATCGGCAACGGAGATTCAGAAGTGAGCCGGGCCATTGCCTCCCATTGTCCGGCACGGATCGGCTGTTCGATAGAATGTAAATCAAATTCTGACAGACGTTTCAGTTTTTCCATTGCATCACCCGGAGAGAAAGCACCGTTTGCATCTACACGCAACTCTATTTCTTTAGAAGAGAAATGGGTACGAATATGACGTAACAACGCCAATTCTTTTTCAAAATCGATAGCACCAATCTTTAGTTTGACACAACGGAATCCGGCTTCCATCTTTTTCTCGATTTGGGATAACATGTGATCAAAATCTCCCATCCAAATCAAACCATTAATTTGAATCCCTACCTCTCCACGAGAAAAAGCCGTATCGGACAAAGCCCAACTCCCTGCAAAGAAATGCCAGATAGCCGTTTCCAAGCCAAATAAGATGGAAGGGTACTGGCATAAAACATCCTTATCCCACATTCCTTGTTCTTTCTCTACTTGCCGACAAAATCTTTTTAATATATCTTCATAATCAGGAAGATCGTCACAACTTAAAGCGGGCAAAGGTGCACACTCCCCTATTCCTACTCTGCCAGGGAAGTCAGGCGAGGTAAAATGAAGATACCAAACTTTACGCGTAGTATATGTTCCTCTGGAAGTCCCGGCAGGTTGCTTGAAATGGAGCAATCGGGGAATAATTTCTATTTTACAATTCATCGTGAATAATTTTTCAATTCACCACAGAATAACACAGAGCCTCACGAAGTTTTAATAAGTTATATCTCTTGCAGTTCTCCTACCATTCTCTCCTCCACAGTCTTGCTTTGCAGAAAATCGGGCTTAAACGCAGGAAAAGCAAACTCTGTGGTACTCTGTGGCAAAGCCGATTTTAAGGGAATTTCGGATATTGTTTGAAGTTCGGTTTACGTTTCTCCAGAAACGCATTCTTGCCTTCCTGTGCTTCATCAGTCAGGTAATAGAGTAACGTTGCGTCACCTGCCAATTCCTGAATACCTGCCTGACCATCCAGTTCGGCATTCAATCCTGCTTTAATCATGCGCAAAGCCAACGGACTAAGCAACATCATTTCTTCCGCCCACTGCACATATTCGTCCTCCAACTGTTCCAAGGGAACTACTTTATTCACTAATCCCATATCCAATGCTTCTTGTGCATTATACTTGCGGCAAAGGAACCAAATTTCACGTGCTTTCTTCTGTCCTACCACACGCGCCAGATAAGATGCACCGAATCCGGCATCAAAACTACCCACGCGAGGACCTGTCTGACCGAAAATGGCATTTTCCGAAGCAATGGATAAATCACATACTACATGGAGCACGTGTCCGCCACCAATGGCAAAGCCGTTCACGGCAGCAATCACAGGTTTCGGAATACTACGGATTTGCTTTTGTACATCCAATACGCTCAAACGAGGCACACCGTCTTTCCCAATATATCCGCCACGTCCTTTCACGTTCTGGTCGCCTCCCGAACAGAACGCCTTATCACCGGCTCCGGTAATCACAATCACATCAATATCCGCTTCTTCACGGCAGATGCGCAATGCGTCACTCATTTCAGCAGTAGTTGTCGGAGTAAACGCATTCCGATAACGCTCACGGTTGATCGTGATACGGGCAATTCCATTATAATAATCAAAAAGAATATCGTCGTATTCTCTGATGGTTGTCCACTCTCTTTGTGTTGACATAATCTATTTTTGTTTTAATTGATGATAATAATTCTTCAACATACGCGCGTCCTTGTTTTTGTTGGTAAACACCTCCAAGAGCACAGGCTGTTCCATAGCTTCCGGTTGAGTGAAAGTTTTCATCGCTTCAGCCAGTTCTTCGTCATTTTGCGCTTGCAGATAGAGAAATCCACGTTCCTCTGCCCAACCTTTGGCCGATGTTTTATGGACTGCCGCAATAAATTTATGTGAGGTACCCGACATATCCAATCCCGGCAAGGTATGGAAAATCTCTCCTCCTCCATTATTTAGTAGAAGGATACGCAGATTGGAGCGAACATTGACATTCCACAATGCATTCATATCATAGAAAAAGCTCAAATCTCCGATAGCTATAAAGTTCAGTTTATCGGAAGCTGCCGCATAACCGACAGCCGTAGACAGCGAGCCTTCAATGCCGTTTGTTCCCCGGTTGCAACAAACTTCAATCGTAGAAGGAATGGAGTATAACTGCGCATAACGCACCACCGAACTGTTTGCCAGATGCAACGCACATGACTCCGGCAAGGCTTTCAATAACGTACCGACGGCAGACATTTCCGAATAAGCAAACTCCGGTTCGGGGATGATCTTACAATAGTTTTCCCACACACGGGGATATTCAGGAGTCCGATTGTCCAGCAAACTGGCTATCTTCTCCAAAAACTCGAACGGGTCCATTTCGATCACCGTAGTTAATGAGCCGTACAAATCGATCACCTCACCGTCCGGCGATACGTGCCAATGTTCTTTAGGCGGATGCTGACGAAGAAACTTCTTCAATCGTTTGGAAACGACATGTCCTCCATAAGTAATCAGCAATTCGGGAACCATCTGACCGACCTTCTCTTCGGGCATGGCATAAAGTGCTGCATCGAAATTCTTTACCGGAATACCGGGAACTGTCTGGTTGCCGATATGTTCAGTCAACCAGGCAAAATGTTTATATAATAACTTGATATATCTTTTTTCAAACAGGTAGATAAGATTCATCTGACCGATGATAATCATTCGCTTCTGGTATTTATTCATCCGATCGACCAAATCGTTATAATCACGATCGTAGACGTTCAACCCCTGATAACGGGTTATGACGCGCACTTCTGGAAGCGAATCGACCGTAAACTGGAACAATGGTTCAGAAATAGGGATATTGATATGTACCGGTCCTTTTCCATGATGGTTCGTCTCCAGCAAAGCTTCATTCACCAGACGATTGCAATACCATTCATCTTCTTCCGTATGAATCTCCGGAAGGTTTACCGACTTCTTAACCAATGTCTGAAATACGCCTGGTTGTGGTACTGTCTGTCCATCCATCTGCCCGATCCAGGCAGCGGGACGATCCGCAGAAATAATGACCAGAGGAACATTTTGATAAAATGCTTCTGCCACAGCCGGATGAAGGTTTAATAATGCAGTACCGGAAGTGCAACAGACAGCAGCAGGCTTACCACCATTCAACGCAAGACCGATAGCAAAATAGCCGGCACTCCGTTCATCCGTCACCGGATAGCAGGTAAAATTCGGATGGTTAGACAAAGTATGTACTATGGGCGTATTCCGACTACCCGGACACAACACAACCTTAGTAATTCCATGCGCCTCGAGCAACGCAACCAACTGGAGTATGTTCTTCTTGTCTGTATACATGATGATAATTATTAGTAGTTTATGATTTTAAAGGAGGCACTGCAATCAGCCGTTTGATGGTTTGCAACTTCTTCTCCGTTTCCAGCCATTCGTCATTCAGTTCCGAAGAGGCCAATAATCCACCGCCAGCATAAAGAGTAAGTTGTTTATCTTCGATATGCATACAGCGTAAGTTTACATAGATGTCTGTTCGCCCTTCCGGATCGAGCCATCCGATAAAGCCGGAGTAATAGCGGCGGTCGTAACCTTCATTCTGCAAAATAAACTGATAGGCTTCTTCTTTCGGCAAGCCGCATACGGCAGGTGTCGGATGCAAAACTTTCAGAAGGTCTCCCAAACCTTTATTATCTTTCAAAGAAAAACGGAAATCAGTTTTTAAATGTGACAAAGCACCGGCATAAGCAGGATATGGCCCGTTTTCCGTAGAATGAATATCCAGTGAAAGAAGCTGCCGACGGATATAAGAAGTAACATAATCTTGTTCTTTCCGGTTCTTTTCATCCCATACTTGCGGCAGTCTGCCATCTTGCAAAGGCTGTGTTCCGGCCAGCGCAACCGTATGCCATTCGTCTTTCTCACCTGATAAAATAATTTCGGGAGTACTTCCCAGCCAGATGCCTGTCTGCGGAGTATAACATAAATATATATACGAATGAATATAACGTTTACAAGCCGCCCGAAAGATGGACAAAGGAGAAAAATCCGCTACTTTATCAACTGTAAGATGACGGGAAAGCACTAGTTTATCAAACGTCCTCTCACGCAATGCATTTATAAAGGTATGAAAGCATGCCGCATATTCTTCTGTAGAAGAAGTCAGAAATGATTCTTGCCCTTGCAGGCGCAAGGCTATCTCCCGGTCTTCTTCCGTATCATCATCCACCGGTAAAGGCTGCCCCCACTGATCGGGTTGAATCAACACAACCGGACATGACTCACTCACCTGAAACGGAGCAATTACAAATCCTCTCTGTCCATTCAGTTCTTTCAAATCGTATATCAAACGGACCGCTCCTTCCGCCTGCGTCAACAGACGGGGAACCTTCTCTCCGGGAATACGGTAAACAGCAAACGGCTGCTTCCGCTGAATAAATGCATCAATAGTTGTCAAGTTACTTATTTCTTCGTCGGTCATCTCTTTTTCATCACACTGTTGACTACCCGTATGGAAGACACCAGTTTGTTTGTTGAAGTAAACACGTCTACATTCCATACGTGGGAGGAACGTCCCTTATGTACAACTGTTCCTACCGCACGCACTGTATCTCCTTCATGTGCAGAAGATATATGGTTTCCGCTGACCTGCATTCCTACTACAATCTCGTCCGGCTGGCAAAGAATCATCGAACCGAGTCCGGCAACTGTTTCTGCCAGTGCAAGAGTAGCTCCCCCATGCAAAATGCCGAAAGGCTGACGGGTACGATGGTCTACCGGCATCGTTGCTTCCACACGGTCTTCGTCGGCGTATGTATATTGAATTCCCAAGTTTCCCATTAATGCGTGGCGTGCCTGCGCATTCAGTTGGTCAAGGGGAATTTCGGCTGCACGCACTTCAGCTATAATAGCCTTCTCCACTGCAACGGCCACTCCGTCTTCCTCATTCGAAGCAGTCACATAGTCGGCACAGGCTTTCACCGAGTCTTGTGAATGTCCCATAGCTACGCCCAGCCCGGCCAATTGAATCATTGTTACGTCACACACACCGTCGCCCACAGCAATCACTTCCTCACGCTTCACATCCAGTACCTCCAGCAAAGCACCCAAAGAGTTGGCTTTGTCGATGGCGCAGGGAACTACTTCCAGAAAATATGGCTCCGAACGGAATACGTCCAACGCTCCGTTCAGTCGTCTCTTCCAGTGATCTTCCAAACCAACCAGTGCTTCTTCGTCATCGCTCACCAGCATACACTTACAAGGAGCAAAATCAACGGCAGCAGAAAATTCTTCTTCTTTAATTATTTGCAGGTTATTCAACCGGGCTTCATTTTGGATATGTTCATTTTCAGGAGAATCCGTTATGATCGTATCATCATGATAAGTGAATAAGGCAAAACCGTTTTTACGGGCTTTCTTTTCCAGATACGGCAACATTTCGGGATTAATCCGACGTTCAAACAGAATTTCCCCGTTTTGTGCGTTGATAATCTGACAGCCATTATAGGAAAGGATAAAACCTCCATAGTTTCCAAGTTCGAGCATCTTGGCCAGCGGCATCAGGCCATAAGTCGGTCTGCCGGATGCCAGCACAATACGCACTCCCATTTGCTGAACCTTCAACAGGGCAGCCAATGTACGCTTACTAATTTCTTTCGCATCATTGAGGAGTGTTCCGTCTACATCAAGAACCAATAATTTATACTTCATGATTACACGATTTTGATTTAGATTACAAAGGTAGGAAATTGAGTGAACGACAGAAAGCGTAAACAGATAAAATTACTTTAATTTCACTCTCTCAAACGCATTTCCAGATAATCGCGAAGAATTCGGGCGTGATTATACACCGGTTCTTTTGAAGCATAAAGTAGTGTTATCACCGGATGTGGTTTAATAAGAGTCAGAAAATCAGCCATTGATGGAGAAGCATCCAGCTCTTTTTGATACTGCGTGACAAAATCTCCCCAATGTCCGGGAATATCTTCATGAAACCATTTACGTAATGTAGGGGATGGTGTTATGTCTTTTGCCCAATAATCGTATTTCAACCATTCTTTCTTCATTCCGCGTGGCCATAATTTATCTACCAACACCCGGTATCCATCTGTTTCTGAAAAATCTTCGTAAACCCTCTTTATCCTTACCTGTATCATTTCCATTAATATTTAGTTATCAATAGATAAACCGGGAAAAACGAAAATTGTTTAGTAGAACTATTTAATTCCTCAATGTGTCCTGCGCTTTTTTAAATTCATAAGGAGTCATTCCCGTCTTTTTCTTAAAAAGGTTATATAATATCGGGGCACTATTAAATCCGGATTCATCAGCGATGGCACGTATGGTATAGTTAGGATATTTTTTCATTAGCTTGATCGCATAATTAATGCGCAGTCCGTTGATGTACCCATTGAAATTAGTTCCGGTGCATTCTCTTATCATCCGGGCAAAGCGTGCATTATTCAGATGTACAATCTGCGCCAAATCTTCTCTTGAGAGCTCTGGAGAAAGATATAGCTGTTTTTGAACGACTGTATGATTTAATTCCTGGAATATTTTCTTGTTCTCTTCTTCTTCCCCACTTTCTTTGTCTGTTTCGTCCAAAAGTTCATCCTGTTCTTCAGGAGAAATCAATTCCGGTTCCAATTCTGATGAAACCTCCTGTTCCTCGTACACTTCCAATAACTGATTACCATCTTTTTTATTGGCAAATTTCTCGTTTATCAGTTTGGCAAGCATCCTGTTTTTATACTCGATTATATGGTTGAAACGCCACAAACGCCAAAGTATAAACAGGGTCAGCACTACAATACACGCCAAAAAGCAGAGTGAAACATTCCTTATTTTTAGCTGTGAGGCTTGCTCGGCGATGTATTCTTCTTTTTCGGAAGCACCGTACATCGCGTTCAATTCTAATGCAGCATTTTTCCTGTCGGTACTGTTAATGCTATCCGTTATTGCAATGATGGTTTCACGTATTTCTGCGGCTTCTTTATAACGATTCAGCCCCAGATATGCCTGGACTTCCTTATTAAGTATAGTTAAATATTGAGCGTTCAAGGTATCCCGCTGTGTTCTCAACAATTCTTTAAAGTCCTTACAGTTGTCTATTACTGTCTCATATTGTTTGGAAAGAATCAAATAAGGAATCGAATACATCTTGCCATCCGGAGTATGAGATTCTTTTATTGCCAGATATTTTTGATAATATCCTTCTGCTTGCGCATATTTCTTTTCTAAATAAGAAATATAGGCCAATTTTGCATATAAATAGCTATATTGACCATCAATGTAGCCTTCGGGAACCTCCGGTACTTTCTCTAATTTTTTAAGAAGTTTTTCACGTTCATAAGCAAGAGCCAAAGCTTCATCAATACGGGAATCTGTCATTAAAAATCCCATCTCTGCTCCATAATAATAGGAAAGCAGCATCATTTCTCTCATATCCTTTGACCCACGCAGTAATTCAATCGTACGACCAAAATAATTATACGCCTCATCTTTCAATGACAGCCTCCAATTATTCTCTCCTATGCAAAAAAGCAATCTAGCTTCCGCCTCTCTGTCCTTCAGTTTTTGAGCCTGCATAATTCCACTAAGAGCATAATGCATGCTCTCATTATATTTACTCATTATGGATGAAAGTTCAGCTAAATAAACCGTCATCTTCAACATGTGCTTAGGTTCTCTTTGAGAGATGGAATCAAGCAAGTACGACTTCCTTGCATACATAAAAGCTAGTTTATTCATATACATATTACGATATGACAAACTGCGCAATTCATTAATCAGACGCAGAGGGAAGGCTTTTCTGGTTTCGGCCTCATCCAACAACTGTAAAGCACGTTTGGGGTTGGAAATATAAATATCTCTGATATATTTTTCTGTATACAAAGAGTCATTATTTATAATTTTATCAGCCCTTGAAAATTGATTGTGTACAAATAGAAGCACAAAAATACATACCCAAAAACGCATAAAACTCTTAATCGTGTTTAATCATTAATTATCCAAAGGTATGTATTTTCCAAAAAATGTGCAGACACAATTTAAATTTGCAAAATAAAAATAAGAAACATTAGCTAAACATATCAGAGACGTAACATGGTTCCAAGTCAGCTATTCTCCTGAATCACAGTCCAATGCTTTGCTCAATCGCCCTTCAAGGCATACACTTAAGTCAGTCGTTACAAACTTGCCATTATAAAAAAGAGTAAATATGGTAGCCGGAGTAGGTGCATTTTGCGCCTGTTCCATACTTTCCAATTCAATTATTCTCAATGGAATGTCTTTGCTCTTAGCAGCACTGACCAAAGAACCGCGAACGTGAAACTCCGTAAACGGGCAGCGATGGGTATAATAAACGACTATTCCATCCTTATCCGGACACTCACCGCTCAACACGCAATCATTAAAAGAAGGATCAGGAGCAGCCGGGTTTAGTTTCAAACTTAAAAGGCTGAATCCGTAAGGGAGTTTTTCTATTGTTTGGAAACCTTGTCGCAACAGCCATTTCGTGTCACTCATAAAATGAAATTTAGAAGTGCCCACCACTGTGACAAGCCCATCTTTCCCCTGCAATTTTGCATCATCAATGGCAGACTGCAATAATGCCTTACCATGTCCGCAACCTTTATATTTACCTGACACCCAGAAACAGTTTATCATCAGATAATTGGAAGCATTCACCGGAACCCATGCTTTTTCAGCAGGACCGTATTCGATAAACACTTTTGCCCGTTCATCAATACGTCTGAACACATAGCCGTTATCGAACTCTTTCTTCAGCCATTCTTTTTTGAGTTCATAACTATCCTTGCATTTCTTATCTGAAAAAGCACAGCATATATGTTCGTTTGCAATATTCTCCTTTGTCAAAGTGATGTAATTGGTTTCCATCATATTCTATTTAATTAATAGGTTAAACAAATAACAGTTCGATATTCACTCATTGTTATGAGTTGGTAGCAAATCGCCAAGCTAATATCCTGCTACTTTTAGTTCCCTGCTGCATTCGAATAACTTTATATTCGGACACATTCACCGATTTTAATTTGGTATATAACTTTTCCAGATTTTTTTCTTTAGAAACCAAACTCGTAAACCATCCGCAGTTCTTCTGGTATTTTTGGCTCTCGGAAATCATATTCAATAAGAAACGAACTTCTCCGCCCTCGCACCAAAGTTCATTCGCACTCCCGCCGAAATTTAGCTGCACTTTATTTATCTTCGTACCTTTCAGACTGCTTAATTTGCGTAACGTTCCGTCTTCCGCCTCTTCACGCGAACTATGAAACGGAGGATTGCATATTGTCACATCAAAATACTCATCAGGCATAATAATTCCATCGAAAATCTTCTTACTATCTTTCTGAAGTCGCAAGTCAATCTTATGAGCCAACACAGGGTTGCAAGTCACTATCTTTCGTGCATTTTCTATCGAAACCGGATCAACATCAGTACCAACGAAGGTCCATCCATATTCAGTGTGTCCTATGATCGGATAAATGCAATTTGCACCTACCCCAATATCCAGACATCTACATTTAGACTTCTGTCCATTAGCATCTCCTGCCGGTAAATCCGGTGTTGTTCCGTTCGGCTGGATAAGATCGGCAATATAATGAATGTAATCCGCCCTTCCGGGAATAGGCGGACACAAATATTGCTTCGGTATGTCCCAATAGTGGATGCCATAATAAGTTACCAATAATGCTTTGTTCAAAGCCTTCACCGCTTGCGGATTAAAAAAATTTATAGTTTGTATTCCGAGGGGATTGAGCGATACGAATCTCTTTAATGGAGGATAATTTTCCATCAACAATGGAAAATCATACTGACCATTGTGCTTATTTCTTATATGTAACTCACCTTTTTTTGCCATGCGGGCAAAGATACAGAGAATTTTCCTGCCTACAAATTCTTCTTAACTCTTATCCTAACACTCTTCTGAATATCATATATAATATTCTACCATTTCAATCAGCCCGGCGCGTAAAGTATACTTAGTTGCTTCATATACATTATTCACACCCAACTTCCGGAAAATATTCTTTTTATGGGTGATAATAGTATGAATGCTTGAGGTTCTTTCCAATGCTATTTCTTTCACAGATTTCCCATGTGCTATTAATTTAAGAATGTCAATCTCCGTAACAGTCAAAACAGAATGAATTTCCGGTTTGTCGGAACCGATTATCAATAAATTGGTTATCTGATGACAAAGAAATCGCTCCCCGTGTGCTGTACACATCAATGCAGAATGAATTTCCTCACCGGAGTTCTCTTTCAAAATCATACCAATATTCCTTGCTATACTCATCCTACGAATAAAGTCTTCGCTCAATTCATTGGAAAACAATATCCAACGAACTCTCGGAAAACGTTTTTCTATAATAAGAAACTCCTCTATACCATTGATGTCAAACAGTGTATAGTCAAGTATAACAACACTGTCATTACATTCTACCAATGCAAGCATGAGCTCTTTCTTGTCTGTCACATCTATCATGCGACATCCACTGAATATAGCGGAAATATATCCATGCATTCCCATTCTGGTTATATCCTGATTATCTGCTATGATAAATGTAATGTCAGTGTTCATTGTTATTCTGTTTTTTAAATTCAACGGATATTTTTCAAACGCATATTGCAGCCCGGAGACACGGAGGTATCATCGTTCTTTATTAGCTACATCAAACCACAAACGGGTAGTAATCTCATCTGCTCCCTGATGGGATATGGCAATCTGATACTGCTTACCATTCAGTGATTGTTCCGTTACGGGATAAAAAAAGCGACGAGGTAACTCTCCGGAACCCAAAACGGAATCGGGACCAGGGATAAGCTGGGGATAACCGAGCCTGCGCCAGTCAGTGAAAGCATCGGGTCCCTGTCCATAATAAGCGATCCACTTCTGCCAGCCGATAGATTCATACCAATGTGCGGCGTCGAACCGAATCGCCTCCTGTTGTAAATAAGAATCGATTATACGATTGTCTATAATGCCAAACTGATTCAATGAAGCAGTAATAGCTTCGCGGTAGAGCGTTTCCGCATCAGCCGTTATCCAGCCGCGTGCAGCGGATTCTGCAAAGATAAACAAGACCTCGGCATACGTATAAAATACAGCCGGAGAGCTATCTTTCAAAAAATAAGTACCGGGACGGGAAACTTTATTAAATCCCTGATTATTAGCGGCATCAGCAGATAAGGAATTGGCAGCTCCTACATAGTTTTTCACACCTTCGTCTTGAGGTAGCTGGGCTAAAATTCCAATTCTCGGATCATTCCATTCATTCAGTTTATCAATCAACGTTTTTGATACCCGCTGATCATCACGTGAATTGAAAGCAGATGCCCATGGATTCCATTGTGGTGAAGAAGTAAAAACAAAACGGGCTATAGCATCATTGCTATCTATTACACTGTTACGATTATCCCAAAGGGAAGCAATAACCCGACGCGCTGTATCCTCATCCCGGTCAGCTAATTCAAGGGCGATACGTAGCCGTAGGGAGTGGGCCAATTGTTTCCAGCGGGTAATATCATTTCCGTAAATCAAATCCCCTTCTACCGTTCCTCCTGTGGTAGAAAGCAACTGGTCAGCAGCGATCAACTCCTCCAAAAGCCCGCGCAAAACAGTCTCTTGTGAATCATAAGCGGGTGTTACACTTTGTGCATATTCACTGTATGGTATATTTCCATACAGATTGGTCAGCAACAGGTAAACCCACGAACGCCACACTGTAGCTATCCCTCGATAATTATCATTTCCGAGTTCCGAACTGATAATAGCATTCAAGTCAGTTATTAGCGTTGCATAGCCGGTGTCCCACGTAGTGGTAAAGCTGCCATTATCCACATTATAGCAATCTGGCTCTGTATATTGTATTTTAGCCCAATGTTGCACCCACAACAGAGTAGAATTATAGTTCGTACTACTTCCCCAATAAAGATTGGCGGCATGATACTGTGCAGCGGCAAGTAAATAAGCCGGCTGTGGATTTTCAGTGGCATTGGGGTTGCGGTTGATATCAGTCAATTCATCATCACACGATGATAGAGAAATGGCAACCACTTGTACCCATATTATATATAAAAAATATATTCTTCTTTTCATCTTATCCTATTATTTAAAAGTTCACATTTAGAATTTCACGGAAAGGTTCACACCAAAGGAACGTGTTGTAGGCAATGAATAGGCTTCTACTCCTTGTGCGTTTCCAGTAGTCAAAGCCGATTCCGGATCTATATTAGGGACGCTCTTATAAATAGTCCACAAGTTACGTCCCGTCAGTGTAACGGAAGCTTCTTGCAAATGCAGTTTCTGCGTCCACAAGCGAGGTAGACGGTAACTCAAAGCGACTTCTCGCAGTTTCACGTAAGAAGCATCATATACATTAGCTTCAGCAATACTGTAAATACGATGGTAGTATTTCTCGGCAGATACAACCTCTTCGTTCTTAGAACCACTTTCCGTCACTCCTTCTACCATAATGCCATCCTGATACACACGGGTGGATTGCCCATTGACCTGGGCATAGTAAAGTCCATCAGAGGATACGGAATAAGAAGGAGATTCTGATAATCGTACATTGTTACCCATGGCGTCAGTATAATACCACAAGCCACCGTGCTCGGCATCCCGGCCCGATAATGTGTTAGCTAATACACCGGTATATTTTCCAGTTTTATTAGTGTTGGAAAAAATAGAACCACCTACACTTGCATCTATCAGAAAAGAAAGACTTAACGAACGATAACTGAAAGTGTTACTGATACCGCCTGTCCAGTCGGGCGTAAACTTCCCCAACGTTTTATTAGTGGTCGAAATCTTAGGCAGACCGTTAGCATCCACCACAACGTTTCCATTAGCATCACGCACGTATGAAGTGCCGAACAGGGTTCCATAAGCTTCGCCCACTGAAGCCAGTATCTGAATACCAGACGAGTAGAGCTGGTAACTCGTAATCAAACCTTCATCATCCAATTTGACAACCTTGCTGCTGTTGGCACCATAATTCAAATCCAGATTCCAACGAAACCCTTTCGATGTTTGTATAGGAACAGCGCCCAATTGTATTTCATAGCCACGATTACGGATATGTCCGGCATTACGCACCTGCGACGTGTACCCACTGGCAGCAGTAGTAGCTAGTTTCAATATTTGATTACGACTATCGGTCTTATAGTAAGTGAAATCCAAGTATAGGCGATTGTCCCAAAAAGCCGCCTCGAAACCAGCTTCTATAGATGACGTCTTCTCCGGTTTTAGATTCGGATTCATACCAATGGTAGAAGAACTTTGAAGTGGATTCCCATTGAAAGCTGTTTCTGAAGTAAAGACCGTTGCCAATTGATAAGGATTGGCATCTGCTCCCACTTGAGACCATCCTCCACGTATTTTTAGGTAGTTAACAGCTTTACTTCTCCATCCGAAAGCTTCAGAAAGCAACACACTAGCCGTCACCGAAGGATAGAAATAAGAATTGTTGTCCACAGGTAGTGTAGACGACCAATCGTTCCGTCCTGTTATATTCAAGAAAGCCCAACGACGGTAATCCAGTTGTATGGAACCGTAAAGGCCATATTGCCGTAAACGGTAGAAATCATTGGACGAAATGAGCGGATCACGCGAGTTAGTCAATGTATAAAGATCAGCAACCGCCAAACGGGGAGCAGCCTGATAATTATTCTCATATTGTTTGTTACGTACATTAAAACCCAGAAGAGCGTCAATTCCCCAATTTTTATTCAACTGTTTGATATAAGTCGCCAATACTTCTGTGTTATTCTCTTTCACCGTATAGGCATCTTCAGCATAACTGCCGTAAGGCGAACCGGCACCTGCACTCCCCCATTTTACTTTGGATTTCCTCCGGTCATTATACCAGTCGGTACTAGTACGGAAACGCACATTCAACCCATCTGTCAGACGGAATTCGGCATGCAGATCACCTATCAGACGATGACGTTCCTGACTCTGTGTATTATAAGAAGCACTCCAAAAAGGATTGTCGTAATAGCTTGAATTCCAGTTGCGAGTATAGTCCGCCTTCAATGAGTTCGTATCCACTTGACGTCCGAACCACAAGAACTGAAGCATAGGACTGTTAGAACGTACGTTACTGCCCGAGGGGGTAGCTGACCCCGGTAAACTGGGAGCTGTATAAACGATGTAATTGGCCGTAGCTCCCACCACAATCCATTTTGCCAGATGGTAATCCGTATTTAGGCTGATATTCGTCTTATTAGTTCCAGCATCAGGAACGATACTGACTTGTTTTTCGTAGTTATATCCTACACGGAACTGGTATTTGTCGTCTCCACGGGCAACAGAAATACCGCTGTTTGTAGAAATACCCATGCGAAAATAATCGCGTACATTGTTGGGATGGGATACCCAGGGAGTAGCCACACGATTACCGTCAGCGTCCAATGGGCTATCGAACTGAGGAATCAACAAACCAATATCAAGACGTGGCCCCCAGCTTTCGTCTACCCCGTCATTCACACCTGCACCCTTGCCATCTACATAACTGAACCGTCCCCCTGCCCCTTGTCCAAAAAGATTTTGAAACTCCGGCAAGGTAGCAACAAAAGAGACTTGCGTGGAAGAATGTAATGTAATCCCTATCCCTTTCTGCCTTTTGTCTCCTCCCTTAGTAGTGATGACAATAGCACCGTGAGCAGCACGCGCACCATAAAGGGCAGCGGCATTCGGACCTTTCAATACAGTAAGTGTTTTTATGTCTTCCGGATTCAGGTCTGCTATTGCATTTTTAAAATCGCGTCCGCTGGAACGTGCATTAAGCTGCGAATTATCCACTGGGATTCCATCCACAATAAAAAGCGGTTGATTCTCACCTGCAATAGAAGTTTCACCACGAATAACGATGCGACTGGAACCAACATCTCCTTGTGTATTGGTAATACGCACACCAGCTATCTTACCACTCAACGAATTTAACAGATTATTATCTTTCCCTTGCACCAAAGCATTCTGTTTTACTTCCTGTGCCGTATAGCCCAATGCCTTTTTCTCGCGTGAAATACCCAAAGCCGTTACTACTACCTCATCCAGCAGATGCGTATCACTCTTCAGTGTTACCGATACCTGTGGTGCAATAGCCACCTCTTTTGCCATCAGACTAATGTAAGAGATTAGCAGCCGGGTGGCTGATGGCGGGAGTCCACTCAGTTCAAATCTCCCGTTGACATCAGTTACGGTACCCAATGAAGTTCCTTTCACTATAACTGAGGCACCGATAACCGGCTCCCCATCTTCTTCTGTGGTGACGATGCCCCGCACTGTTGTCACCTGTGCTGCCCCTTGTATCACTCCTATTGCAAGAGCAAGCAAAAATAAATGAATCCTTTTACCCATTATTGTTTACTGTTAAAATGATGGGGCAAAGGTATTAGATATATACAAGCTGATAAATCCCGTATGAATGGCATTTTATATACCATATTTGCGGTATATTTACAGTTGCGTGTATGACTTTCAGATTTTTGCTTCTAATCCTTTTTATTATTCAAAGCCTGTCTGACATCGTCAAACAGATCATCCACATCCTCCAAACCAATTGAGAAACGGATAGTCGTATCCAACACATCCATGTCCTGTCGCTGTTTATCAGTAAACGGTCCAAAAATAGTACTTGCAGGATGAATAGCAAGCGTCTTATTGTCAAACAAGTTAGTAGCGCGACGTATCAATTTCAGTCGGTTGATGAAAGCAAAGCATGCCTCTTTACTTTCCAGGTCTATCGTAATCATAGCACCGGCAGTCGGACCAAACTGTCTTTGTGCCAAAGCGTAGTATGAATTATCCTTCAGCCCCACATAATTCACACGTTTGACAGCAGATAATATGCGAAGCTTACCAGCCAACATAGCGGCATTGGCAGACTGTATCCGATATCGCGCGTCCAATGTTTCCAATCCGATAGTATGCATATAGGCCACATGAGGAGTCATATAAGCTCCCAGATTGAGTAACATCTCTGTACGCATACGTTTACCGAATCCCGGACATGTACCATAATCAATTACTAAACCACCAATGGAAGTGGCTCCCCCTGATAAATATTTGGTACTGGAAACCACTTCAATATCTACGCCTAAGCTATGTGAATCGAATTCTGTGAAAGGAATAAGCGTAGTATCAACGATGAGAGGAATTCCCCTTTCATGAACTATCCGTGAGAGCGCCTGTAAATCCGCCACTTCCATCTGCGGATTGGTGATAATCTCCACATAAATGCAGCAGGTATTACTGTCTACTACTTTCTCTACTGCTCCAATGTCTGTCAAATCACACAATCTAGGTTCCACCCCGAAGCGGGACAATGTACCAGCAATAAACGAATAAGTATTACCAAACAAATGACGCGATGTAATTATATTCTTTCCTGCAGCTGCAATTGAAAATAATGTATTACTAATAGCCGCCATACCGGAATTGAGGGCTATGACTTCTGCTGCCCCCGTAAGTTCCTTCACCTTATTCTCAAAAAAAGTCACTGTGGGATTCATCACTCTGGAGTAATCCGGAGCATCTGTCCGCCCGCAAAAAGCATCAGCCATGTCATCAGCATTGTCAAATTCATAAGCCGCTGTATGGTAAACCGGCATACTGAGAGAATTGTAAGCATCTCTTCTTTGGAACTGCGTATGAATCGCTTGGGTCTGTTTTTTCATCATTCTATTCATTAATATTATAACTATCAAATCTCGTACAATCAGAACAAAGGTAGATATAAAAACTGAAATCCGACAGTAGATCAAAACAGATATTTAACTGATAATAAGCATTTTGGAATAATATTCTTTAAACCGATAAATTCAATCTGAAAAAAGAGTGTTTATTCTAAAATAAACAGTTCAAATAGTGTTATTTTCTATTTCAACAGAAACCGCCCCTTTTTATGCTTATCTTATTCACATACACAAAATAAAAAATCCCCGTAAAGTACTACTTTACAGGGATTTATCTATTAATTGAAGCGGAGAGACAGGGATTCGAACCCCGGGTACCTCGCAGTACAACGGTTTTCAAGACCGCCGCAATCGACCACTCTGCCACCTCTCCAAAACTCCTTTATCAGAAGTGCTTTCCGTTGAAAGCGGTGCAAAGGTACGAATCATTTTTTAATCTGCAAACATTCTGATATTTTTTTCGCGAATTAATCGTATTTTTGCAGTTCATTAGTAAGAACAGAAATATGATATACCCTCAAAACTTTGAGCAAAAGATAGGATTCGACCAGATAAGACAGTTACTAAAAGATAAGTGCCTCAGTACTTTAGGTGAAGAAAGAGTTACAGACATGAACTTTTCCGAGCAACATGAAGAGGTTGAGGAGAAATTAAACCAAGTAACAGAGTTTGTCCGCATCATCCAGGAAGAGGACGGATTTCCCGATCAATTTTTCTTTGATGTCCGTCCTTCGCTAAAACGTGTGCGGATAGAAGGAATGTATTTGGACGAACAAGAATTATTTGACCTACGCCGTTCATTAGAAACCATCCGTGACATTGTACGCTTTCTACATCGGAATGAAGATGAAGAAGAAAACAATACCCCCTACCCTAGCCTGAAACGACTGGCAGGAGATATTGCCGTGTTCCCGCAACTGATAGGGAAAATAGATGGCATCCTTAACAAATATGGAAAAATCAAGGATAATGCCTCTACCGAATTAGCCCGCATACGTCGCGAACTTGCCAGTACGATGGGAAATATTTCCCGTTCATTAAACAGCATCCTGCGTAGTGCGCAGTCCGAAGGATACGTGGACAAAGATGTAGCTCCCACCATGCGTGACGGACGTCTGGTGATTCCAGTTGCCCCTGGACTCAAGCGAAAAATCAAAGGTATCGTACACGATGAATCTGCCAGCGGAAAAACTGTGTTTATAGAACCGGCGGAAGTGGTAGAAGCCAACAACCGCATCCGTGAACTCGAAGGTGATGAACGACGTGAGATCATTCGTATCCTTACCGAGTTCTCGAATATCCTTCGTCCATCTATTCCGGAAATTCTTCAATCATACGAATTTCTGGCAGAAATAGATTTTATCCGTGCGAAAAGTTACTTCGCCATACAGACCAATAGTCTGAAACCCGCCGTAGAGAATGAGCAACTACTGGATTGGACAATGGCAGTGCATCCTTTATTACAACTTTCATTAGCCAAACATGGAAAGAAAGTCGTACCACTGGATATAGAGCTCGATCAAAAACAACGTATCCTTATTATATCCGGGCCGAATGCCGGAGGTAAGTCCGTCTGTTTGAAAACAGTCGGTTTGCTACAATATATGCTGCAATGCGGCATGCTGATTCCCTTGCACGAACGTAGTCATGCCGGTATATTCAGTAGCATCTTTATCGATATTGGTGATGAGCAATCTATTGAAGATGATTTGAGTACCTACTCTTCTCACTTGACCAATATGAAAATCATGATGAAGAGCTGTAACGAACGGAGCCTCATCCTGATTGACGAGTTCGGTGGAGGTACGGAGCCGCAAATCGGAGGTGCTATTGCCGAAGCTGTACTGAAACGTTTCAACCAGAAAGGAACATTCGGAGTCATCACTACCCACTACCAGAATCTGAAACATTTTGCCGAAGATCATGAAGGAGTAGTGAACGGAGCCATGCTTTACGACCGTCATCTCATGCAAGCACTTTTCCAATTACAAATCGGTAATCCGGGAAGTTCGTTCGCCGTAGAAATTGCACGAAAAATCGGACTACCGGAAGATGTCATCGCAGATGCTTCGGAAATCGTAGGAAGCGAATATATCAATGCAGACAAATACCTTCAGGACATTGTGCGTGACAAGCGTTACTGGGAAGGAAAACGTCAAACCATCCGTCAACGGGAAAAGCACATGGAAGAAACCATTGCCCGTTACCAGACAGAAATGGAAGAATTGCAAAAATCCCGGAAAGAGATTATCCGGCAAGCAAAAGAAGAAGCGGAACGCATGCTTCAGGAATCCAATGCCCGCATTGAAAATACGATTCGTACAATAAAGGAAGCGCAAGCCGAAAAGGAAAAGACACGCCAGGCACGTCAGGAACTGACAGATTTCCGCACTTCTCTGGATGCACTGGCATCTAAAGAGCATGAAGAAAAGATTGCACAAAAAATGGAGAAACTAAAGGAGAAGCAAGAACGAAAAAAAAACAAGAAGAGCGAACCGAAAGCTGCAGTCTCTTCTCCCTCAAGTGCCCCTAAAATAGTGCCAATTGCAGTAGGAGAAAATGTAAAAATCAAAGGACAGACAAGCGTCGGCCAAGTGATGGAAATCAGTGGTAAAAATGCGACTGTTGCTTTTGGAAGCATAAAAACGACCGTAAAAATAGACCGTCTGGAACGTGCCAATCATACGCCCAAGACGGAAGGGATTGCAAAAAGCACTTTTGTCAGCAGCCAGACACACGATCAGATGTATGAAAAGAAGCTTAGCTTCAAACAGGACATTGATGTACGCGGAATGCGTGGGGATGAAGCCTTACAGGCAGTCACCTATTTTATTGATGACGCCATATTAGTCGGCATGGATCGTGTACGTATCCTTCACGGCACAGGAACGGGAATACTTCGTACACTTATCCGCCAATATCTGGCCACCGTACCGGGAGTCAGCCACTATGCCGACGAACATGTACAGTTTGGCGGTGCCGGAATCACAGTAGTCGATTTTGACTGACACGTAAACAAAACGTTCAAAGAACTTGTTCTCATTTAGAAAACCACTACCTTTGTTACAGTGGTTTTCTAAAACGAGAATAAAGCATGAAGAATAATCTGTTAAGCGAAAAGCTTATTTATACAGGAGAAAGTCTTACTCCTACCCATTTACATCTTTGTACTTACAATGCTACCGAGATGCAGGAAAGTTCTAGTGATACTTTTCAAGCCATCAAAGGTACGCTAAACAACGATCAAATCAACTGGCTACAGATACACGGAATGAAAAACACAGAAACTATCCGGGAAATTTGCAGTCATTTCGAAATAGACTTCCTTGTCTTGCAAGATATATTAAATGCGGATCATCCGACTAAGATAGAAGAACATGATAAATACATTGTCCTGATCTTAAAGATATTCTATCCGAACGAACATAAAGAAGAAAATGAACTGGACGAACTGCTCCAACAGCAAGTCTGCCTTATCATAGGAAATAATTATGTACTGACTTTCCTCGAAAAAGAAACTGATTTCTTTGATGATGTCAGTTCTGCCTTGCGTAATGATGTTCTGAAGATACGCAGCCGTCAAACAGATTATCTACTTAGCGTACTGCTCAACAGCGTGATGGGAAACTACATTTCAACCATCTCTTCCATCGATGACGCACTCGAAGATTTGGAAGAAGAATTGCTAACCATCACCAGCGGAGACGACATCGGTATCCAGATTCAGGCATTACGACGCCAATATATGCTAATGAAAAAAGCAATCCTCCCCTTAAAAGAACAATATATAAAGCTATTGCGAGCAGAAAACCTGCTCATCCATAAAGTGAACCGCGCCTTTTTTAATGATGTAAACGACCACTTGCAATTTGTATTACAAACTATCGAAATCTGCCGGGAAACCCTTTCTTCATTAGTCGATCTATACATCTCCAACAATGACTTACGAATGAACGATATCATGAAGAGGCTGACCATCGTATCCACTATTTTCATCCCTTTGACATTTCTGGTCGGAGTATGGGGAATGAATTACAAATGGATGCCGGAACTGGAATGGCAGTACGGGTATTTATTTGCCTGGATTATAATGGCAATTATCGGTATTATTGTATATTTGTACTTCAGAAAAAAGAAATGGTATTAACAAAAACACATCATTAGTCATGAAATCAATTAAAGAGCTATACAGAATAGGTACAGGACCTTCCAGTAGCCACACAATGGGACCACGCAAAGCTGCCGAAATGTTTCTGGAACGTCATCCGGATGCCGCATCTTTTAAAGTAACCCTTTACGGCAGTTTAGCAGCTACAGGCAAAGGACACATGACGGATGTAGCTATTATAGACACTTTACAACCCATCGCTCCGGTAGAAATTGTATGGCAGCCCAAAGTCTTCCTACCGTTCCATCCCAACGGAATGACATTTGCAGCTCTGGACAGTAATGATAAAGTGCAGGAAAACTGGACTGTTTACAGTATTGGCGGCGGTGCACTAGCAGAAAATAATGATAATCCGACCATCGAAAGTCCGGATGTATATGACATGGAAAACATGACCGAAATACTTCAATGGTGTGAAGATACCGGAAAAAGTTATTGGGAATACGTGAAGGAATGTGAGGAAGAAGATATATGGGATTATCTGGCTGAAGTGTGGGCCACCATGAAAGATGCCATTCACCGTGGACTGGAAGCGGAAGGAGTACTTCCCGGCCCACTAAACCTTAGACGAAAAGCTTCTACCTATTATATACGTGCTACCGGATATAAACAATCCCTCCAATCAAGAGGACTTGTTTTTTCTTATGCTTTGGCAGTAAGTGAAGAAAATGCTTCCGGTGGAAAAATAGTCACTGCCCCTACCTGTGGTTCCTGTGGAGTCATGCCTGCCGTCCTTTATCATCTTCAAAAAAGTCGTGACTTTAGCGATATGCGCATTTTGCGTGCGCTAGCCACTGCCGGTTTGTTTGGTAATATAGTCAAATTCAACGCATCCATTTCCGGAGCAGAAGTAGGTTGCCAAGGAGAAGTCGGTGTTGCCTGCGCAATGGCTTCGGCTGCCGCCAATCAATTGTTCGGAGGCAGTCCTGCACAAATTGAGTATGCAGCAGAAATGGGTTTGGAACACCATCTGGGAATGACTTGCGACCCCGTATGCGGATTGGTACAAATTCCCTGCATCGAACGAAATGCATACGCTGCTGCACGTGCGCTGGATGCTAATCTTTATTCAGCTTTCACCGATGGTATGCACCGTGTCTCTTTCGACAAAGTAGTACAAGTAATGAAACAAACCGGACACGACCTTCCATCACTTTACAAAGAAACAAGTGAAGGAGGATTAGCCAAGGATTACAAACAAATGTAGTTATAAAATCAAAACGGACTATTCTTTCTATAGAAATAGTCCGTTTTGATTTTTATGATTAAAAGCTATTCAGTTGGCGGCCAATTCGTATCATCTCCATTACTGATATCCTTCTCATGTATCAATCCACCTTCCTGTGTGAAATAAAGCGAGTAACGTTGGCTACCTTGTTTCACCTGAATCACTGATTCCATCGGGTTTTGTGGAAATGTCAATACATATACATCTGTCACTACCCACGCGTTATATTTAGAATCTATAAAAGCCGTATAAACAGCCGGTACTAGCTGATCAATGCTATTCAATTCATTTTCCGTCATCACCCAGTTGGCATTAGCATCAAACCAGACATCCAGTTCATCACCGGTCACCCAACAGTCAGCTACATAATAGGCACCTTTCATCTCCCATTCTACATTCTGGGCAGCCGGATATACCTGCTTTAAAGCTTCTGTAATATTACTGGGCGGAATAAAAGTATCATCATCGTCATTATCACATGCGCCAAACGAAAGAGCAGTCATCATCAATACCACTGCCCAAGCGCTAAACTTAAATCTCCACATAGCTATCTTCTTGTTTAGGTCTATTTATCACAAATCTTTAGTTAATCATCAGCCTTGATAAACTTTCCCTTCTTATCAAATTTGAAAGAAAGTCCGGTAGACAATTCTATTTCATATCCTTTGCGGTCACGTTCGACTTTGATCACTCCTTCGTTCACAAAATTATGAGACTTCAAATAATTGACAGCAAATCCCGGAATAATACTAACAGGAACAATCTGTCCTTTCTTTGCACTTACCTCTTCCCAGTTGCCCTTACTGTCAAAATCAATTTCCGTGCCATCCATCAATACCACTTCATACTTGGTAGACTCCATCATATCTTTATCAATCTTGATATGAGCAATCTGTGGTTTTGCAAAATTACCATTAATAAAATTACGTGCCGGAAGCGGTAACTGATTCATGTCTTTGGTTATCACATCTTTTGCAAATGAAAACTGTACGGCTACAATAGCCAACACAAGTAAAGATAGAATTTTCTTCATAATCGTTATTCTTTTAGCGTTAATACTATACTTTCGTTTCATACAGCAAATAACGATACAGATTCTGGAAAGATTTAGGAATCATGCAAGTTTGCTCTTTTTTTGTATTCTTTAACCATCTAAAAAAATAATATACCAACGATCCTCACAGACAGTTGGTATATTTCACATATAGATACATATCAGTTTTTAAACCAATATGAGGGCTAAGTTAGAAATATACCGCTGTACGATTTCTAACCTGCAAAATGTAGGGATTTCATGAGTTTATCAT
Source organism: Bacteroides sp. AF32-8BH (assembly GCF_003435205.1). Lineage (NCBI taxonomy): Bacteria > Pseudomonadati > Bacteroidota > Bacteroidia > Bacteroidales > Bacteroidaceae > Bacteroides > Bacteroides sp. AF32-8BH. The sequence goes on from NZ_QVLZ01000018.1 coordinate 110,975, forward strand.
GAATCTAGGGACCTACATATTCTTTTATAATTATAGTTTGTGATTCATTTTAAATATCAACGATCTTCACAGACAGTTGATATAGTGGGAAATTCACATCGGCTTTAACCTCCGATGTCGGGCGTAGATTAGAAATGTACCGTCGTACGATTTCCAATCCACAATGTAGGAGAATCATGCTTTTTACAACATGAAGCTAGGGACCTACATTTTTTTCATCTCACATACAAAACACTCACGTGTTTATTACATCTCAACATATTCAACATTTATTATATACCCAATTTATTTTTGTTCATTATATTATTTATTCTATCCACTTACTATCTTCAGTATGATATTTCATCACTCCTACCCATTTTATCATACAAGCCTCGATAAAATTATAAAGAGACATTTTACCCATTAAAGAAAGCTCTTGTAGCCTGAACAAATCGTTTTATCATACATATTATATTAGCACTAGCTAACTAATATTCTATTGGAAGATATTATTTTAATGCCAATCTATATACATCTACTACTTGTTTTGCTATCACATCCCAATTATATAAACTCATATCGTACTCTATCCGACACAGACCTTGTCCCATCTGCTTTTCCAGTTTTTTTTGTAGTTGCCCTACATCCCCTATTTTGAAATAACATGGATAAGGCAGTCCTACTTCCATATTTGCTGGAATATTGCTTACAATAACTGGCAATTTATAGCTCATCGCTTCCAATAATGCGATAGGCAACCCTTCATGTGAAGACGGAAGAACAAAACAACATGCATTAGTAAGTAAAGAATGTAATTTTCGTCCTTTTATGAAACCGGTTAATACAACTCCACATTCTCTCGACATTTTTTTTAAACTGCGTGAGTAATCATCCTCAAAATCCGTATCTCCTGCCAATACCAGTTTATAGTCATTTGCTCCTATTCCAGCAAAAGCTTCTACTAAGTGATGAAGTTTTTTTTCAGGGACAAACCGGCACATACTTAAAATATACTTCCCTCTCTCAATCCCCAATTCATTAAAATACTCAGGAAAATCACAAACCTCAGGTTCCGGAACTCCATTGTAAATCAAATGACAGTCTTTTCTACCATATTTTCTCACTAAAAGATCATTAATGACTTCAGATATAACAATTACTTCATTAGCAAAAATCGTTCCCACACGCTCCCCTAATTTCAGCATTGTTTTAGCAAAAAAGCCCCATTTGTCACGATCATAATCGGGACCATGGTGAGTAAACACAACCTTTATTCCTAATAATCTAGCTATAGGTACAAGTAAAGCTGGACCAATAGCATGAATATGAACAATATCAGCATTTTGGGATTTAGCCTTAAGAATAGCTTTAAAAGTGTGTACGATTGCTTCAAAGGATTTCTTCTTAGGAGTTTCTATATCAATCAACCTCACATTTTTGTATTCAGTCATGGTATCTTTCACATAACATTTTCGACGTATTATCGTTATATCAAAGCCCATTTCAGCAATTCGAGGAAATAACTCTTGGCAATGCGTTTCAACGCCGCCCAAAACATCAGGGATACCGCGAGTTCCGATAACGAAGATCTTCATTAAATTAGTATAAAATATATGTATTCTATAATCAAAAAACGTCCCGCAAATCTCCTTGGGAAGGGTCTTGTCCCACGTTATACCAACATTTGTCCAAACAAGCAGTTTTTCCCTGCAAACTCCGTAATTTATTTTTTAAAGCCCATTTCAGCGGATACTTTATATATTTATGCATCACAGGTGAAGCCGTTCCTACCATCCAGCAGTTTTTAGGGCAACGGCGTACCATTTGGCGTACTTGTTCTGCTTGTTCCCCTTCCCATATTTCTTTGAAATTGGGAGTCTCACGAATATTCCCCATACTCTTTTTCCAATACTTCTTTTCTAAACCATTACAGGGATAAATATCGCCATAGGGCTCTACAAAAAAGTTCATTTCGCCAGCTTGACAGGGCAACATACGCCGTGAACCTTCTATATAATTGATTAGTCCCATGTTGAAAAAAGCCCGCATCCATGATTTAGGATGTTTTTCTTTAAGTTGCAGATTTATCAGTTTTTCAAAATTGCCACAAACCTCCTCCTTATTAGTTATTACATTATCATCTTTGTGAAAATAATAAGAGTTATGAAAAGCAGCTGTGGCAAATTCCATACCCAAAGATCGGGATAGTTGATAAAGAGAAAGCATATCTTTAGAGTTGTTGTTGGAAACAGTACAACCGAAACCTATATCTTTCACGCCCATATCTTTTAATGTAAGCAAAGTCCGAAGTCCTTTGTCGAAACCTCCCGCATGTCCTCTAAGCTCATCATTTTTACAACTAAGCCCTTCGATAGAAATACGGATACCAATATTAGGGAATTTCTTAGCCAAGGCTATTACCCGGTCCTCATACCAACCTGAAGTCGATATAACCACGCGAGGAGATTTTGTGAAACACACTTCTACTATTTGATCCAGATCTTCACGAATGAACGGTTCGCCACCGGTTAGATTGATGAACTTTACAGAAGGTAACAATTTGATTTCTTCGGGAGTTATTTCCTTCCTTTTATCGGTCGGATGTTCCCATATATTACACATTTTACAGCGCATCGGACAACGATAAGTTGTGATGATGCACATATCCGTAGGTTGGGGAATATTAATTGACATTATTTATATAATTAAAAAAATAATAATATTCTATAGTCCAAAACATTGATGTATGAATGGACTTTCTATTTTTTGAATCATCTTTGATATTAAAACAGGCATGTAAAGAGCTAACAATATACTTAACACATATAAAGGCCAGTATAATAATTCGTTATCCAATTTTACATATAGAAATCTTATTCCCATCTGAAAAAATAGACCCATTAAAAAAATCTGAAAGGTATAATCCCTGAAACTTGAATAGAGACGGGTCCGATAATGGGATAAGAGTAAACATAAAGCAACAGAAAAAGCTATCCCTGTAAAGGTTAAGAAAATGACAGGAAGTACAAGTATATTAAAAAGGACAAAAAACATAAGAGAAACTACAAAAAAGCATTTTGTATCAGTATATTTATAGGCATCAAACTTAAAAAAGAGTAGCCCCGAATAAAAATAAACCAAATAATAAGCTACTTGCGAAAAACAAAGAATCTCTATATCTTTAGGAAAAAACAGATTCAATAATAATGCAGTTATCCACACACTTACTATACATTTATTCCACTGCAATGACCATTTAAAAACAGGATAAAAAAGAAATATTATAAAAAGAGTTATTATAAACCACATTTCCCCTAAAGGATTTGAAGCTGGATAAAGAACACTATTGATTATTTGTTTGAAAGACAGTTCGACTGATCTTTTCATCAACGGATTAAATATATACTTCAGAGCAAAAGTAGCTAGTGTGAAAAAGATGAAAGGAGCCAATAACCTCTTTGCCTTATCCCTGATAGTAACTCCGTATTTTTTACCTTTCCTGATTTTTGTATAATAAAATAAACCTCCTGATATAAACATAAATAAAGGCATATGAAAGCCGTAGATAATCCGTTCAACTTCTGTACTAACAGGAGTTGCCGGATTCTCGAATATATTGGTTAGCGTGACATGTCCTATGACTACTAAGAGCATACTCCAGCCCTGCAAAATTGATATCCAATATATTTTAGCTTCTTTTCCTACATTCATTGCTGGTACAGCTCTAATAATTCATTGTAATGTTTCTCAGATGAATAACGTATCTGAGAACTTTTTGCAAGTTGTTTATAATCTACATTTAATATAAACATCTTTTCGATTTTATTCTTCAAATCCATAATATTGCGACTTTCAAAACACATTCCATTTACCCCTTCTTTTATCAATTCAGGGATACCACCAATATTAGCTCCTAAAACTGGAGTACCCAGACATTGAGCTTCAATCACACTTAGAGGATTATTTTCATACCACTCTGATGGAACTACACTAAAACGTGCTTTACCCACTATTTCCTTTATTTCAGGCCATTCTTTATGACCTGTAAATTCAATATTTGCCCCTTTTGCTTTTTCTTTTAAAATATCTGCCAGTGGGCCACCACCTATGATTTTCAAATGATAAGGAAGAGTCCGGGCAGCCTCTATCAATGTTTCGATTCCTTTCTCAAAAGATAACCTTCCTATGAAGCAATAGTAGTCCTCTTTATCATAAGAGTCTCTCCTAGTCCTTTCAATATCAATAAAATTACAAAGAGTATACATCTTTTTTCTATCGAATCCACCTTGAGCCATTTTATTGTACATAAATTGGCTTGGACAAATAAATACATCCGTGTAGCCTTCCAACTTTTTATGACTCCATTTCATCCCCTCTTTATATGCAAGCATACTTGCCAAATTGGAATTCTTCATGCATTTATATTCCAAAACTTTATGTTTATCAACAAAGCACTCCTCACAAACTTCATTTCCATTGCGGAGACAATCATACCTAGGACAAAGCAATTTATAATCATGCAATGTCCAAATAACTTTAGTTCTTCGTTTATGAGCCAAACGGGCTATCACTGGTGATAGTTGTGTATGAATATTATTCAAGTGTACCACATCTGGCTTGAAATCATTGAGTAAAAAATTAAACTTCCTCTTCACCTCACCCAAACCGAACATACGCATAAAAGTTTCGAGCATACCTACTCCGGGAGTAAACTTTATTTCATTAGGAAAATACCGTTTCCACTCAGTCTCAATATTCTCCGGATAATCCATAGCAAACACTGCCACATCGTGTCCATGGGTCTTAAGCAGTTGTTCAAGATTAAGCATATATATGCAATCACCACCGCGACGATAGTAAAACTTATTCGCTAACAAAATTTTCATAATAGCTAATAAAGCAAAAGTTACTAGTTAATACATAGTTCATCTTAGAGTAATAAACATAGTTGAAGAATTATTTTTGTCCAAATATTTCCAAGAAGAGTTTAGCAGAATGTGTGTTTGTAAAATATTCTCTATACTTTATACAATTTCCTACATATTCTTCATTTTTGTCCACAAGTAACTTCATATCCATTTCATTCCAATTATCCTTAGCGATACCTAAATCATAGTTTATAATGTAATCCGAAGAAGCTGGTTTCAAATTGGTTAGGATGGGGGTACCAGATATAATAGCCTCAGGAATTGAAACCATATTTAAGTCTTTTCGAGTATTCACCAAAAAAAACAATGACTCTCGGATATATTCATTCAACTTACTTTGCGACAAGAAACCAACAAACTCAATACAATTTTGCAATCCCAAATCATCAACAAGATGTTTTAAATTTGTTTCTTCTTCTCCTCTCCCAGCAATCAACAACTTGATATCCTCATAATTTCTCATTTGATGAAACTTTGCAAAAATATGAATAATACTATCCACATTTTTACGCAGGATTAGTTGTGAAGAACTGATAACTTGGCGCTTCTTTTTTGTAAATAACACAAATTTATCAATGTCAATGCCATGATCTACAATGATACTCGAAACACGAGGCATATAATGACTTACAAAGTCATATGCCATCCGAGAACGAGGTATTACAGCCATGATCTTCCGCATAAAGAATCGAGCAATAATGTTATACCATATCTTGGATGGGATCTGATATAACTTATTTTGATGTATAGTGAGCTCCTGCCAAATCAATGTCTTCTTTGGGCACATCATTGCTGCATAAAGTGACTGAAATTGAAATACCTCACTAGAAATAATCATATCAAATTCTTTATGACATTCTTTGAGATATCGTTTCATCGTTTTACTATATGGTAATACAGATGGTTTACACAATTTTGTATAATCAGATGAAAAGAATCTCACATCAAAATCATAATCTTCTTCTCTTATAGGACGATATTCGTTTGCAGCTGCTAAAGTAACTTGATGTCCCAACTTTACAAATCCCATACATACCCCATATATCATTGTATCTTTTATTGTTTTCACTTGGGGAATATCCGTCTCTGCAGTAAAAAGAATACTGTTTAAAATAAGAATTTTCATTATTATTAAATCAAAAGATTCATTCTCACAATTATATCAACACTCAAAAGATCAATCAAGATTTATTATATAAATGTTTATATCCAGTTATTAATGTATCAGTTGAATATAATTTCTCATAATAACCGCTATCTCCTATATGGCTTGTTTCATTCAATTTCACTCTGATTTTCTCACTCAAATCATATATATTTCCAGACTGGAAAACAGATGTTTGCAAACTTATATTATCAATAAAAAAAGGAATATCCGATACTAACAACTTTTTTTTAAAATAATACGCTAATGATAAAACTCCTGACATAGTAGCCGAACGATAAGGATAGACTACTATCGCTGCATTTTCATATAAATACTTCAATTCATTATCTTCTATAAATCTATTTATTCTAATTTCGCCTTTTTGAATATTTGTATCAAAATATTGAATACCTTTTCCAGCCACAACCAAAAAAGAATTTTTATTTCTCAGAAGCCTATATGCATTCAATAGTAAATCTACTCCTTTATATTTATCCACAGAACCAAAAAAAAGAATATAATTTGTAATTCCATTCAGTTCTCTTACCACTCTCTCACCACTCACTATTTGTGATGTAACAAGCGTTGGAAAACAAGTTAAATTTACTTTCTTACTAGGATATCTATCTTTAAGAGCTATATATTGTGTTCGAGAAGAAGTCGTTAGATTAGGAATTATCTTCATATTTATTTTTGTACTCCAATTTATATAACAACTTATCAAACGTCCAGCTAAACTTTTACGTTCTCCCTCATGAGGCCACAAATCATGAACTGTATAATACACACTATTATTTCCTCTCAATTTTAAATAGATAAATAAAGTCAATGTAAAATCTATTGTTAAAAAATGAATACATTCAATATGATTATCCCTTATCGTTTTATTTATATTAGAGATTAATTTAGACGGCCAAATTTTAAAAAGAAGTTTTTCTAAAATACAATTAGCTGGCGCTTCTATACATATAGTTTTCTTCTTTGCTTTTTCACAGAGTAAAGGTTCATATTTAAATTTTCCTCTTGATACAACAACAGCATAAATCTCAAACTCATTACTCTCCGATAATCTATTTATAATAGATGATGCGAAAGAAAGCATGCCTGGCGCATACTCTGAAGCTATTAATAGTACTTTCTTCATTTGGGCCTACAACGTTTTAATTCTCGAATAATACAACATCATAAACAACAGAAATAATAGTAAGATTTCACATGATCCAATAGTGGATGCAATACCTCCCATAAGGATAATAAATAGAGCGATGATACGGCTATAATAGTTCCTTTTACTATCTATAATTATTCCATATATATAATGAACAAACAATAACCATAAGATGTAAAATATAAAATAACTATATCCAAAATTTATATATAAATCATTACTCAAAGTAGTATAAATTCCTCCTCCATCAAAATCATATCCCACCAATTCCTTTAGTTTATAATCAAAAGCAAGAGGCTTATCTGACCATAAAAAACGAGGTATTATTTTTACTAATCCCACATAATATTCCTCACCAAAAAAAATATTTTCTGTCCCGACAGAATTCATTATAGGAATAGAGTTAGCCTGATAAAGCAGAATGGGATATGAGAAAAACACAGCAATTTGAGATGCTATAAGAGTTAAATCACCTCCTCTAATCCCCTGTAATGTTCCAGCAGCCAATGGAATTGCCAAATAGTATGCAATGTATTCATACCACTTAAATCCTCTCTTCTTAAAATGAAAAAACAAAAGAAATAATGTAGCACCTACTAGAACTCCTCCCTTATTGCCCGTTGTTAAAAATAAAAAAGCTCCTAAACAAAAAGAATAAAAGGCTATAGATCTATAAAAGTTCCATGATTTTTGAAGAAAAAGAACAAGCATAACAATTTGTATTCCCAACATAGGAATATCTCGAACAATTCCAAGCCCTATCTCACTAGTTCTTCTTAAATCTTCAATGTCGTTACCTTTCAGTAAATTTGTTAAAACTCCAGACATCATCCCCGCACAAAAAAGAAACAATGCGAAGCAACAAATTATAATCTTTCTCTTTCTATTCAACTTTATAGAAAAAGATGGAATATCTAAAGTCGTTTGTATCAACATTTGTTTTCGAAAAGCATACAAAAACAAAAGATTTATTACTGTTGCTGTAAATGTTGTGTATTGCAAATTTTCAGGTATATCAGGATAAAAAAGTAAAAATGGAACAATGTCATTAAATACAAAATTCAGATAAATAATAATATATGGAGAAAAAATATATAATGTCTTTGACTTAGAATATTTAAAAAGTAGATAGACAATAATGATTATATACGAATATAATAATAATTCCATATGTTGATGTGCAAAAATGACATGTAGTATTTAGAAATCTACCTTCAAATATTTTTCTCTTAAATAATAGTTAGTATTCTTTTTGTTACTGGACATAATCTTTTTAAGATTTAGTTAACAGAAACAAAGGTCAACACTTTTTCATAGATGCCTATATTTCTTTTGGGGACATTAACATACCACAGCTTGATTCTTTCAATAAATCTAAAGAATAGTTCTGTAAGTCCAACAATCTATCATTTATAGTATTCCAATCTATATTATTTACATCAAAGTCTTTATTATTACAATCATATAGAGCTTTTTGTAGTCCAAACATCGCCAGCAGAGACTCTATCCTAGCTAGCCCCCTCTCTTTATTAGCTATAACGATAAAAGGTTTGTTAAATATTATAGCAAACACACAAGCATGAAAAGAATCTGTAACCACCATACGCGCATCCATAAATCCACGCAACCATTGTTCTACTGGTGGCTGAATACGCTCTGCCAAAGGAGCATTTTGAACCTCCACACGTGAATTGACATGGAAAGGAATCAACCCCATATCATCTGCCAGTTTTGATATTAAATTGATTTTGGATTTCTTTTCATCCAAAATATAGCACAATAGCGAACCTTTACTTTTTGTAACATTAGCTTTTTCCACCAAATACATGTAATCTTTAGTACTCAACAACATAGTGGGATCCAACACATGATTAGCTTTCACTCCAAAATGCTTGTGACATAATCCTATACCAGATTCTTCACGTACACTTATAAGATCAAATTTTCGTAGCAATTCTCCACATAGCCTTGTTTGTTTCTTTGTGTATTCCCACTTACTCGTTCCAAAAGAGGCAGCATAAGCAATCCGTTTAATATCCCAATCTTTTGCAAAATCCAAATAAGCATTTTCTATTTTACCAGGATAAAACATAGGACGCCATACTTGATCACTGCCTACAACAAAAGCATCAAAATCATCTTCCTTCAATACAAACAAATCCTCCACCTTCAAACGATGAATATATTTATCAATAAACAACTCTGTGTTTTGACTAACAATCGGATAAGTACGATTATAATATGATTCAAAAAAAACTCGACCACCTCTACCCAATATATATTTCTGTATTATCCGCTTAGGATAAGAGTAAGGCCATTTCCAAATAGGTAGCAAAAGGCGATGCCTCTTATTTAGCACTACTACCTCATGCCCCATCCTTTCCAACACCGTTTGCAAAGCATACGCTTGGAGTATTCCTCCATAATTAGTATGCAGTTGGAGTGTTAATATTCCAATTTTCACACGTACTCCTCCTTTATTGATTTTATTATTTTACGAATTGCATTATTCTCAAACTTGCAATGTAATGTTTAAGTTAATTTCATTTTTGTATTCAAAAACTTGAATATACTATCAGGCACACCTCCCTATAATAAGGGATGATAATTTATTAACTATTGCCATAGTACCACCTCTATTTTCGAGCAATAATATTTACAAAAATACTATTATTCCTCATATAAAGACCCACAAAGAGAACTGTCTTAACTATCTATCAAATCATCTTTAAGTCAATCAATACTCGTTTCGTAAAAGTTGTACGTCCCTTGACATTCATAAAAAGATCATTAAAAAAAAGATCATCAGTCTGAAACTCTAAGACTTTGGTATAATCAAAATATGGGACATTATATTCACTAAATTCACGAATAAAAGAATCAATGTATATCTCTCTAAATCGCTCTGTAAAATAAGTAGATAACTTTTTAGACACAGGAGGCATAATAAATACAGGCTTATAGCCTCTCTCGATAATATAATCCAATATCATTTTCATTAATTGCACAGATTGTCTTCTCGCTTTTTGAAGTTCTAAAGATAAAGGTGCTTCTAAATCTTTAATATTAAATTCTGACTTCCAATTGTCCATCCATAACTTCGCTGTAATTGCATCAACACGATTAGTAAGATCAGAATCATACAATATTCTCTTGTCTGGTTTTACATCTCGCAACAAAAATCTCACTGCCAGCCAATTAAACAAAAGTGGATATTTATACCAATAGCGAACATGTTTAAATTGTGGTAAATATTTAGCTTGTAAATAATCCAAAACACTATAGAATTTCACCATATAAGACTTATCCTTATATATTGAAGGAATAAGATAGGCACTAACAGAAGAAAAAGGAACAATAGGAATTAAAACCGTAGCACCTTCTTTCATAAAACTATGATAAAAACGTAACAATTGGTAATCCATATCTAATCCTTGATTACCAGTAGACCAGTTTGCACCCAATATCAATTTATCATAATCAAACGCAAAACGGGCGGGATTACTACCAACATTAACTATCTCAATATTGCGTGTTAAGTTCTTACGATATCCCTGATTTGAAATAAACTGATGCGTAAAAACAAATTGATTTTTCCACCAATTGGTCTTTTTCAATAGCCAATTTAAATACAGAAAAAAGACAATCAATACATAAAAAACGAATAAAGTAACAACTACCCAAGTAGAGATAAAGATCGCAAATACAAAGCTTAACAAAGCAATTAATATTACCGTCTTTTCTTTTTTTCCAATTTGAATTTTCATAATTTAAAATCCTGCACAATTTGATGATTCTGGATGATAACGATAATTCTCATTAAGAGCATCTATCAACCTCATATCTTCATTTGAAATATTAAATGTAAACACTCTCTTAATTTCTTCGATATGTTTAGGATTGAACGAACGAAAAAGCGGAGCTATATTAGATTGCAAATGCCAGCGAAGTACCAAAAGAACTAATGACACTGAATATTTACGAGATAAATCAATTAGTGTTTTGTTATATTTCATTTTATCAATCATGTTAGCCAATGAAGAACATGCTTGAAGAGCAATTTTATGTTTTTCTGAATAATCCCGTAATTGCAAACATGAGTTAAAAGGATGTATCTCAGTTTGTATAACATGAGGAACAATGGTAGCACCATACATTCGAAGACGTTCAATATGAAATATCTTAGCATTAGCAATACCAATAGAACGTACTTTGCCCTTCTTATATGCGTCCTCCAACTGAAGCCAGTTTTCTTCAAAATGATTTTGCACAGGCCAATGAAATAGCATACAATCAAGATAATCAGTTTTCATTGTTTTCAAACTATCATCCACACATTTATTCATATTCCCGACATACTGCTGATGATTATCAATTTTTGAAGTAATAAAGACTTCCTTTCGTGATATTCCCTCCGCAGCAAAACGCCTCAAAACGTAACCTATTGTACTTTCACTTTTACCATACGCATGTGATGAATCAAAGGCAACAATACCATTTCTAACAGAAGTTCGAAGAATATCATAAAAAAAATCTATTGAATAATTTGTCCATTGATCACAATGAGGAACCCCCTGTATGAGACGAGGCATTTCTACTCCATTGGACAGCACAATAGTCTTATCAATTTCCATTTTTACAAATCTTGTTTTTAGCAATTTTCAGCAATTTCCCCCTTGTATTTTGGTCAATTCCTAAATAGAAAATTAAAATAATTTCAATAGAAACACTTATCAAATAATATAAAAAGAAATATCCTAACCCACTTGAAGCAAGAGAATGTATTATATATACTGGGATAACACTCAAAACAGAAATATACAAACTCTTTCCATATACATATTTATAATGTATAATCTGTGAAAACGGTTTAAATTGACGACTTAAAACGTAAATCTCGGCAACATTACACAAAATCCCATCTATAAGAAGTACATAGAACGTATAAGAGGCAGGCAATCCACAATGAAGACCTATCCATGCAATTGGTAATGGAGTAAGACCAAAGAAAATTGCCCAAATATTTATTGTTTTAATATTACCAGTAGAATGAAGGCCTTGAACTACTGGACGTGCTAATGATCTAATTATCAAATAAATCAAAATAATTTTCGTAAAAAGTTCTGTATCTTCAGGTACTTCCTCTAACCATAATCCAAGAATATAGTCCAAACGAAACAAGAGTGGAAGAATTAATATTAAAAGTAGATAGAAAGAATAGAGGGCAGAATCATTTATTAGTTTTACCATCTTCTTGTATTCTTCCTGAGCAAAGTATTTAGTAATTTGTGGTACAACTGCAGTCATGAAGTTTCCTGTAAATTGCGAGAATGCCCCTTGTACTTGATAACTTATTGCACGTGCTGCATTTACCATTGGGCCAAAGTATATATTTAAAAGAATATTCAGACCTTGACCTTGTGTTACCACAGAAAGACTTCCAACTACATCCCAACCAGAAAAAGAGAAAATTTCTTTATATATCGATTTATCTTTCACCAACTTCCACTTAGATTCATCATACTTCTTCATACAATAAATTCTATATATGATCAAAATAAGCAACTGAATAAAAAGAAGAATTATACTATAAGTGATGAGTGCATCAGACGTATCTACCCACAATAAAAAAACTACCATAAGTAACTTCAACGATACCTCTAAAATACTCACATAAGCGTAAACATTCATATTCTCATGGGCTATAATAGAAGCATTATATGGTGTCTGAGTTATTTGCATTATAAAAGTGATAATAGATGCTTGATATACTATGTTCACAGCCAATAACCGATTTGCAGGAAATTGAATATACGTATTCAAAAACCAAAGCCCCACAGTTTCAGCTAAGACAAAACAAATAAGAGCAATTAGTATATGACAAACTAATGAAACATTGAATACCTGATTCATCTTCTCAACATTATTGCGTCCTAATTCATAGGCGATAAAGCGTGAAGTTCCTGATGACATCGATCCATTTATAAAAGCTAACATAGCTACTACCCCACCGACTACATTATATAATCCATAATCAGATACGCCCAACACTTGAAGAGCAACTCTTGATGTATAGAGCGCAACCCCCATAGTCAAGAGCATCCTAAAATACAAAAAAAGAGTATTCTTCGCTATCCGCTTATTATTTACAGAAATTTCTGTCATCATTCTTCGTTATTCACTTCAAACATTTCACAAAAATCAAGATTACCTATGTCAAGAATTGTTGCCCCCCATGCAAGACCTACACCAAAACCAGCAAGAAGAAGTTTCTTTTTTCCAGAAATAAGAAGAGAACCTAAATTGTGGACGATATTTACAGGAATGGTCACTCCGCTTGAGTTTCCATAGTTTTCAACGATATTGCTTGGCATCCTATCACGAGGTACATTTATTTTATCTGCTAACTTCTGAATCATGAAACGGTTTGGTTGATGAACCATATAATAATCAATTTCTGACTTTGATGTTCCTGCAGCATCGAGAACATGATGAATCATTTTAGGAACGTTGAGTTGGATCAGGTTAAAAATTTGGCTGCCATCTTCTACCATGTCATTACGAGAGCGACGATTGCCATCCTTATCTTCTTCAAGTATAGCAGATTGACTGGTAGAAGGTTCGCGCCAACCACCTGCAGGAATATTTACGGACATAGCACGACCACCATCTACGTTATAGTTACAAAGAATATCACATGGAGCATCACTCTTCTCCACAATAGTGATGGAACATGCATCACCTAACATAGGACTAATCTGACGATCATAGCGAGAAACCTTACGACTAAGAATATCTGCATTAAACAAAACGACCTTGTTAATATTCTGCTGTTCAAGTAACATAAAGGCTTGTATGAGCCCTAGAATATATCCGGCGCACCCTTGTACAATGTCCATACATAATACATCCACTCCCAAGCCAAGACGCCCTTGAATCAGGTTACAAGTTGGTGGAAGAAAGTAATCCTGACTCTGAGTAACAAGAATCATAGCATCAATATCCTTTTTACATAACTTTCCTGTAGCAAAAAGATACTCCATACCCTGCACACAAATATCAGATACACAAAGCTCTTTATCAAAAATACGACGCTTGTTATAACCCATAGTAAGCTTCAATTTTGTAGCCTTTGATTCAGAAAAGTTATAATATTCCAACTCATCATCAAAGTAAATCTCCTTTGATGGAAGCATGGAAAGTATACCCGTAATTTTTTTATTTTTAAATCGGAAGTCCATAACTATTTTACACCATTTTTAGACAACAATTTCATAATATTGTCGATAGTAGAAAAATTTTCAGGAACAACATCAAGACCATCAATATTTATGTTATAAGTTAATTCTAGTTCAGCAACAAGATTAACAACATCTAGAGAATCAATCATACCTTCTTCTATGAAATCTACATCTTCTGTAAAATCAAACTCCGGACGAAGATTTGTCAAAATCTCAATAATTTGCTCTTTCATAATTTCATTTTTATCTGTTAGACTTTTTTATTTAATAAAACGTAATCATAGAGTGATTCAGCTATATACCCATAATGTTTATAGCGTTTTATTGCATTATCATTCGTTGAAATAACCCAGTGCATCTGACGCTTAGTACCTTTTGCTAAATTCATAAGTGAATGATATAAAAAAGCGCCTATATGTTGGTTTCTATACATCTTATCAACCCACCAAAAACGCAAATACATATTCAGTTTTGATAATTCAAATAATATCAAACCTTTAATTTTACTTTCAGCTTTAAATATCAATATCTCCTTTTTACTAATAGCCAATGCTAACTCACCTTTGGTTGGAATTTGCTCGGATAATGGATCAAAATCTTGATTAAGAATATGATAAATCTCATCTATGTCCTTAATGGTTGCCATATCTGCAATCTTCTCCATCTCATATTGAAGTGGATACCCAATATGATACATACGATATAGACTCTTGTACTCATAGAAACCAATATTAACCAACGCATCCTTAACAACATTTTCTTTTGCACCAAGAATATCAATACTCAATAATTCATTGCAAAACGAAGCCTTTTGTAATGCCGCACAGAGACTATCGGTTGAAGTAGCAGTGAAGAAAAGATGATAAAAATTACCATTTTCATGCAAAAAGAAAATACATTCTGGAGTCTCATGAACAAAGAATTCTCCAGCTTCTATCCATATAGAGTGTTTCTCTACATTAAGATAAAAATTCGTAATAAGCCCTTTACGGAGAGAACGGATTAAACAAGTGAAATTCTGGATCTCCTCTATTGATTTAATTCGAACCATTATTTATAAAATCGTTATAATATTTACGATCAATTTTGCCACTAGAATTTTGTTTTATCACATCTACACGATGATATTCTGAAGGAAGCATATACTTAGGCACCTTAGTAAGTATAACTTTACGAAACTCTATCATATTAGGTTCTTCTTTAGCTTGATAAATAAGAACAATCTTTTTACGCATGAAATCATAAACTACACAACAGTTTTCAATCATTTGGCTAGCAAGAGCGGCTGTTTCAATTTCACCTAGTTCAATACGATATCCATTGTGTTTAATTTGAGAATCTTTACGTCCTACATACATAATCTCGCCCAGTTCATTTCTATAAACGATATCGCCAGTACAATAGATGATCTCCGGATAATGTTTGTTCAATGGATTTTGGATAAAAGCTTCTGCCGTTTTTTGAGGATTGTTATAATATCCCAAAGCAAGTGAAGAACCTCGAACACAGAGCTCTCCTTGTTCATTCACAACACAAGGCTTAAAATCTGCATTGAGAATCAACACATCACTATTTTTGCATGGAAATCCGATAGGTAATGGTTCATCATCATTAAACTCACGTTCTACAGTGTAATAAGTACAATCCACTGTGATTTCAGTAGGACCATAGAGATTAACATAACGACATTCCGGCATATTGCGACGCCAATAATTAAGATGTTTATTGGGCATTACCTCACCAGCAAAAAATACATCACGGAGATATTGGGGTTTACGGCTATCAAGAATCTTGAAGTTTGCCATGTTAACAAGAACAAACGGCACCCAAAATACAAAAATAATTTTTTTCTCGTCCAGATACTCCACCAACTTAGCTGGAAATGCAAAGAATGTATCAGGAATAATATTCAGCGTAGCACCAGTAGCATACATCAGGTAGATATCAAGCGTTGAGTTATCGAAATAAAACGGAGCCTGATTACCAATTATAGATGTTGAGTCGATATGGAAAGTTTCTATCGCCCAATCAATATAATCTATAACACCACGATGAGATACGACAACCCCTTTAGGGATACCTGTTGAACCTGAGGTGAAGATAGAATAAACAGGATCTGTATCAATCTGTTTTTCCATCAACTTCTCTATTGCTATACGCTGAATAGAACTGTCTGTATAAGAATTATCAATCACTAAGATCGGACGATCGGTAATTTTCTGTAAATCTGTAAAATGCTCGCTGTCAGTAATAAGTATAGGAGTATCAAGTACTGTAATAATTGATTCCACACGACTAGAAGGAGACTTTGTATCAAGAGGCACGTAGAAGTTGCCACTCATACTAAGAGCAGCAAACGCAGTCACTGCATCGCATCCTTTTGGAATATAAACTCCAACTGGTGAATTCATAATACCATACTGACGAACTTTAGACGCCAAAATATGAGCACGTTCTAGTAATTGTGCAAAAGTTATTTCTTTTACACTATCCTGTACAGCTATTTTCTGAGGGTAAGTTTCAGCTGTACGAAGGAGATATTCAATTACGTTTTTCTGCATATTGAAAGTTTATTCGAACTTATAATTTTTCTTTAACCACATTAAAAAGGTCGTCAATCGTTTCAGCAGCCATTACCTCATCTCCTGTAATAATGACGTGATATTTTTCATCAATCATAGAAATGAGGAGAAGGACTGCAAGCGATGACCACTCGTCAAGAAGTTTAAACTCAGTATCAGCAGCAAAATATGACCTGTCAGTATCTTCAAACTGAGAAGCTACATTATCAATAAAATTATTTAATTCCATATATTATCTTTTTGAGATTTATTTTTTCCATAATACATTATTCATAACCACCTTGGCCGGATTACCGGAAACAAGAGCATGGGCGGGTACATTACCATAAACCACAGAATGCGCCCCAATTATTGCACCGTCTCCAATTTTTGCCCCTGGCATAATAGTACAACTTTCGCAAAGCCATACCTTGTCACCTATAATAACAGGCGCTGAATCTTTATATCCTGTGATATTGATATAATGCCCACCATTATTGTCACGTATGGTAATATTACGTCCAAACCCTACATCCTTGCCAATCTCAATCTTGTTAGCACAGACAATCACTGTGTTAAGGTTTGAAACGAGCCCACCTTTGAAAGTAAGTTCACCACCGGAAAAAACTTCAATGTCTGCTCCATAGGAAATAGAGACATCTCCAAGCACTTTAAGCGTACCGCCTTTATCAACAAGCATACGTGTTTCAAGCTTAGAATCTCTATATCTCTTACATCCGAAATTGATACGCCCTTCCTTAATAATCTTAGCTCCATTAGCAAACTGTACAAAAGAATATGGATAAAAAAGTATAAACTTATTTTGCAATATTTCTTTAAGAGTATTATACTTCAGCGTACGAAAGATAGAGAACGGACGACATTGTGTAGCACATAGCAAATGTTTTACAGAAGATAAAATTCGTTTTAATTGTTGTTTTTTTGACACAGGATAGCCGTAAAAACCATATTTCTTAGCCACCTCACAAAATGACATCTTATCCATATCCTCAAAAAGACTTTTACGATCAACTGTCGGAAGTGCAATCGATTCATACAAGCTTACATTACCAGGAATGATTGTTTCAAAAGGTACCTCAACATAATTAAGTCTAGCCTTCACTCGCTCAAAAAATTCTTTACCTTTTTCTGAATTTATCATACCTAAAGATGTACCTATATCTTTATCTTTTAATTTATCCTGTTTGACAGATTCAATACCCCAGAAATCCGCAATAGTAATATCTGCCATACGAGGAAAACCCTTGAATTTACAATCATAGCAAGAAGGGCGACTTAGAGCACAAGTAATAAAACTTCCAATTTGAGCAAGTTGCTTATTTTTTGTTTCATAAAGATGCTTCCCGTTCTCCAAAATGACCTTTTGAGTAAGATTACGCCAACCGTATTCTTTTGATTTCGCCTTTGCATATACAACTTTTGATTCATAACGTTCATCGAATGTATCAAGATATTTGCGCCATGCCTTCGGCGAATCAATAGCACGGCAAATAAAGTCTACAATAATAAGATTTTCATAGTCTTTACGGAGAAAAGCTCTCATAGCCGCCATCTGACAAGGACATCCACAGACAAGAACTTTCTCACCAGATTTAAGATATTCACGTACTTGCTTATAGAAACCTTCACAGTTACTTTGCAAATATTTACTGCTGCGTAACTTAAGCAAATCGCACTTATCATCCGAGATATATTGGCGTACAGAGAAATCATCATTAAAAATAGCCCCACCTACGAATCCATTGTCTTTATACATAATATCAGCCAAGGCAGAAAAAAGTCCCCCAGAGGTGGAATCGAATACAACCTCTATATTTTTATGTTCGGCAGCATAACAAATAGGCTTCTCAAAATCATTCTTTTTCAGTACATCAATATTTATAATTGGACACACCTTTTCGCAAAGGCCACAATCAATACACTTGTCCTTATCAACTACAGGATACCAAAATCCTTCAATATCAGTTTGGAAAGTGATCGCCTCATGAGTACAAACATCTCCGCAAGCATTGCAACCACAACATTCACTCTTATCTACAATTTGAATCATATACAATCTTTATCGAACAAATAAATATCTGAAAAAATATATACTATACCCCAATATATATTTAGTATGCATTTTTTTCCCCCACAATCACATTCGCCACAGTCTTATAAATGATATATATGTCAAGCAACATTGTCCAATGCTCCATATACCAAATATCAGCCTTAACACGTTCCTCCATCTGTGAAAGTTCCCTCGTTTCACCACGAAAACCATGCGTTTGAGCCCAACCGGTCACTCCAGGTTTTATAAAGTGCCGTACCATATATTTATCAATCAAACGGGCATAAGTCTCCGTATGAGCCAACATGTGAGGACGGGGACCAACTATCGACATATCACCTTTAAAGACATTGATAAACTGGGGAAGTTCATCAATATTGGAACGACGGAGGAAATCGCCAAAACGAGTTTTTCGGGGATCATCAGCCGTAGCCTGTTTGCTGTCAGCTTCATCATTCACTTTCATCGAACGGAATTTGTAACACACAAAATCCACACCATTCAAACCCGTACGCATTTGTTTAAAGAATACAGGACCGGGAGAAGTTAATTTTATAATACTGCCAACTATGAGATAAACCAAAGGAAAGATTGTTACCAGAAAAAGACCGGAAAAAACAACATCAAATATCCGCTTCAATATCCGATTTTCCATTTTACCCAAAGGCTCATAACGCAAATTCAAAATAGGCATATTGCCAACCATACTGTGCCAGATACGACGAGGAAAACCTTCGCAAACATTAGGAACACCATGAAAGTAAAACAGATGGTTTTCACAATGATTCATAATAGAAAGATTATAACGTCCCTCCTCCATCGACAGAGAACAAAAGACATGCTTGATTCCTGGGTGGGCGGACATAAAATCTGAAAAATCGTCGGGATTACCTAGATAGGAACATTGGGAGGAAAAGCCTTCATTCGGTTTTATATCAAAATACCCCACAACCTCATATAGGGAAGAGGCTAAAGAACTCTCCATCTCCTTATACAACACCTGCATATTATTGCCTCCACCTATAAAAACAGCATAACGTCTATGCTTGCCCTTAGCACAATAGACTATCAGGAAATGGCGAATAATAATGCGATAAATACTTAAGATGACAAAGAGGAAAGAAAAATAAGCGACAAAAAAAAGAGGAGAATAGATAGAGATTCCACTAAAGGTCATGATACATGCCCAAAAGATGGAAAAAGCTATAATATTCTTCAACACGCGCAATACAAGTTGATCGGGGCGAATTCCCCGACTGTCCCAAACCCTCCCACGGGAGCCCGAACAAGCCAGATAACAGAGACTTAATGAAGTCATCATCCATGAAACCCTACAAGAAAAAGGTAAAGAGACAAATACTTCTTCCCAAAAGAAAAGGAGAAAGAACAATACCAGATTCAGAATGATCAGATCTCCCAGAACTGCTATAAATTCTATAAATTTATTGATTTGACTGGTGGTTGATACCATATCACATTAAAAATTGATTTTAGGCACATACTTCTTTGAACTTATTCAGAAAATCTTTCCCGAATAAATTCCAAAAGATAACAATACAAACTGATAGGAAAATAAAAGCTAAAACATATACCTTTCTACTGATTCCCGAAGGTTCCAAAGGGACAACAGCAGGTTCTACAACAGCAAACACTGGCTTCTCTTCCTGAACTTTAGCTCTGGCAACCTGAAGCTGACTGGCAACCTGACTGTATACCTGGTAAGCAAGGCTCATATCATTCTGCAAACGTTCCTGCTCGGCACGAACACTCTGCAAAATGATATTATCATGAGAATCCAGATAGTCTGCGTATTTCTTCTGAGCAGCATAATACTCTTGCTGACGTTCTTTGAAAAGTTTCTCCAAATAGATACAATCCTCTTTTGCCTTGAAGGTACGGTAGTCTATTATATATTCCTGCAGTTTCTTCACTACGGAATCGGCTACGACTGCAGCAACCTTAGGATCCTGAAAAGTCACAGAAATAGAAGTCATTGAGGTTTTCTTGTCCACAGAGGCAGCTATCATTTTCTTTAGAGCCGCAATTTTCCTCGAATCTTTCTTTGAAAGCTCAATTGCGCCCTGACTTGTTTTATCAAAAGAGGCAATTTCATCTTCCTCTGTAAACAAGGACTTTACTCCACCAATTACCATACCGGGAAACCCGATTACATAACTCCACCAAGGAGATGTTTCTTCATCTAAATAAGTATTCAATGTCATGACTTCATTCTTTGTTACCGGTATATCCATTGCGGAAAGCTCCAACAAAAAAGGAGTAGAAGAAACAATATCAGCAGATAAAGAAGCATTCAAAGCATCAGTACCATCTCCCATAGTCACTCCACTTCCTAAAAAGGAAGCGGCCAAACCAGATAAATTACCACCTTTATTATTACCCATCTCCGGAGAAAGGGTTACTTCAACCGTGTACTGCTTAGGAATACTTATTGCAACAATAATTCCAATTACTAAACCGATGCCAGCAGCTTTATAGATCTGCTTACGAATACCTATAAGCTTACGAAGAATAGCCATCAAATCAATTTCCGCCTTTTCATCTGTATGATTATTCAGTTTTTGTTTTATATCTTTTTCAGATTCTTGTTCTATCAAAGTAGTCATAAAAGGAATTCGTTATTTCTTTATTAAGTTAGCAATAGAAGCAACCATCATTCCCAATGTGCTGAATGTAGTAGCGTACCCTAAAATATTACTCATATTAGTCCTTTTCTTAGCCTTACTAGGCACAATTATCTCACACCCAGGCTCAATCTGTTTCTTACCACTACCTTTCACTTTAGTCACTTGGCCATTCATGTATACGATAAATTTCTTACTCTTCTTCGCATTTTCAGAATAACCACCGGCTTGATTCAGATAATAGTCTATATTCTTTCCTTCCATATAAGAAACAGTATTCGGAACCATTACAGCACCATTAATCGTAACCGTATTATTGTTTTTCGG